>JBDSNC010000207.1:0-25950 GCA_039915545.1 Luteolibacter sp. | reverse complement strand
TCCGTTCTTTCTCTTGAAATGAAGGCTGGACAGTCCTGGACTACTATCACAAATCCTGTTCGATCGCCTTCAGGGTTAGGAAAAGCTCCTGCCAGCGTTTCAATTTCGGCTCGACGGCGATTTTCTCGTGAGCGAGGTGGCTGCGCACGACACCGAGCGATGACAGATAGTCCTGGAAAACAATCCGCAGGGCTTCCTCGTAATCCGAGCGCAGGGTGCTGGCGAAACTCCCGCAGGTGTCCAACAGGCGTTTCTGGAAATCCGCGGTGATCGTTTTTTTGGTGATTATGGCGGTGAGCACGCCGCCGGTCAGGAAAACTGCGGATAGTGCGCAGAGGATGGCGGGGGCCCAGGGAACTCCCAGCGCGCCGCAAGTGGCCCCGGCGGTGAGGAGGACGAGGGTCATGAACGTGAAGGATTTCAGCGCCACATTGCGGCGGCGGAGTTCCTTGTCGAGCTGGTTGCGGACTTTGAGATTGCCGATTCCCTGACGGGCGGCGCGCCCCAAACGGCTGACAAAACGTTTTTTTGCGGCTGCCAGCGTTTCATCGAGCGGTGCGGAATCGCCCATTTCCACGTTCATCGATTCCTTCACGCGGCCGACGAGATCGTTCCAGTGCTGGCGGCAGAAATCGACCACTTCCAGTCCATCCTTTTCCGCGACCGCCTCGACAGCGGACTGCAGGCGCTCGATGAAAACCGATTCCATTGCCGGTCCGGTGCGGTCGCCGACGAAAAGCCGGAAGCACGAGGGAATCACGCTCAGTTTGCCGCGGAGTTTTTTGGAAACCCAGACGCCCTCGGTCTCGAAAACCTCCGCGACGCCGGTGAGGTGGCGCGGCAGGCGGGTGACGAATTTCTCCCGGATGTCGTCGATTTCACGCTCGATGGATTCGAGGAAACGGCCCTGCAGGTTGAGTTCGCGCGTCTGGTCCTCGATGCGGTCTTCCACCGCGCGCAGCGCTGTGGCTGCCTGGTAGCGCCAGTCATCCAGAGTTTTCTTGCGGGACGGGGACTCGCAAACGCTGCGGGAAATGAATTTCTCCAGCTCGGGAAAGCCGCTTTTTTTCAGCAGGTCACCGGCGAATGGTTTGGAGCGTTTCGCCTCGAAAGCCTGTTTTCCTGAAACGGCGAAGATCGGCGGTGTGCGGCCGATGCGTTTCATCGAGAGGTCCGACATGTGGCCGAGGATCACGCTGATGTCGATGGCCTCGCGCTGGTCGGCCTGTTGGACGATGAAAACGACGCGCTCCATCGCCTCGGCGGGCAGGCGTGAAATGAAGTTCCAAGTGGCGGCTCCCCACGGATTGGTGACGGGGAAAACGAACAGAATCAGATCGGCGGACGGGAGGAATTTCTCGGTGATGTCCTGATGGCCCTGGATGATGGAATTGGTGCCCGGGGTGTCGATGAGATTGAAGTCCCGCAGAAATTCGACGGGCCGGTAGCGCTCTTCCAGCATCGGCGTGACCTCGGCGTCGCGGGCCGGGCTGCCGTAGCGGTACCAGAGCACCCGGTCGGTTTCCGGCAGGATGTTCACGCGGCACAGCTCGCGACCGAAGAGGCCGTTGATGAGCGTGGATTTCCCCGCATTCACCTCGCCGGAGACGACGAAAAGGAAAGGCGTGCCGAGACCTTTTTCCATCTCGGCAAAGGGCAGCCGGTCGCCCAGCTCGGTGCTGGTCTCGACCGCCAGCTCGGCGATGCCATGCATGACGTCCGAGAGCCGCTCACGCGTCGCGAAGTAGCGCTCGCCGAACATCATCTCGCTCACGGTTCTATAACGGGGAGGAGAATGCTCAGGATTTGGCAGGTGCCGCGGTGCCTTGCGAGGCCGGGACTTCGGTCTGCATGGCGAGCAGTTGGGAAACCGTCACGAACTTGAAACCACGGCGGAGCAGGGCATCAAGAGTGGCGGGCATGGCGTCCACCGTCTGGCTGTGGAGGTCGTGGGAAAGGACGATGCCGCCGGCGCTGGCACCGGCGAGGATGCGCGAGCTGATCACTCCGGCCCCGGGGCGTTTCCAGTCGAGCGGATCGACGGACCAGAGGATGATGGGATAGCCGAACTTCGCGTGGACCAATTCGCGCTGCTTCTGAAGCAGGCCGCCGTAAGGCGGGCGCATGGTGGGAGGCTTCACGCCGCAGGCGTTGACGACGGCGTCATGGCAACGGCCGAGGTCCGCGAGGATTTCGCTGTCCGACAGCTTGCTCAGCAGGCGGTGGGTGTTGCTGTGGTTGCCGATTTCATGGCCTTCCTCCACCGTGCGGCGGACGACCTGCGGGTAGAGATTCACGCTCTGGCCGATGACGTAGAAGGTCGCCTTGATGTTGCGGGCGCGGAGCATGTCGAGCAGCCGCGGCGTGTTCTGCGGGTGCGGGCCATCGTCGAAAGTCATCGCGATGTAGTTCCCGGAAACGTGGACGCGGGAGAAGCTGATGCCGTTGGCTTTGGAGAAATTCGAGTCCAGCGCCATGTCCGGATTGCGCGGCACCGGACCTTGCACGGTGGGCGTGCGGTAGGCGGTGTTCGAAGGAGTTTTGACCGGTGCGGCGGCTGCTGGCGTCGTCGGGCGGGATTTCAGCGGCTCGGCGGCGGCGCAGCTTGTGAGCGAGGCGGCGGCGAGCAGGAAGCCCCGGCGGGTGAGCGTGCTGTATTTGTCCTGCTCGGGAGAATCCGCGTCGATCGCGGAGGAGAGGAGCTTGTAGCCGAGGGCGTTGAGAGGATTGTCCATGGGGAATTGGGAAGCAGCGAAAAGTTTCAGGGAACTTAGTGATTCGGCGGCGGGTGTCACGTCTCGTTTTTGGCGGGGACTTTCGCGACGGCGCACGATAACGGCCACATCATGGTCCCTGAACTGGAATCTTCAACTTTGGTAAATTCAGTGTCCCCTGCCAGACCTTATGGTCAGGCTGAGTGACATGGTTGGAGGGAGGATCAACCGTAAAGGTGCAGGACAAATAGTAATCGTTGGTACTGTGCGGTGGGATGACCCAGCAGTTGGAAAGAAAGAAGATGGTCAGGCTGCCGTCCTTCGACTTGCCGCCACCGTAAACGGAAGCCCGCAGCCTCACCGTTGAATCACTGGGTAAGGTAACCCATGAAGCTCCGGGCGCACCACCACCATAAGCTCCG
Source organism: Luteolibacter sp. (assembly GCA_039915545.1). GTDB lineage: Bacteria > Verrucomicrobiota > Verrucomicrobiia > Verrucomicrobiales > Akkermansiaceae > Luteolibacter. The sequence goes on along the minus strand of JBDSNC010000207.1, from coordinate 22,814 downwards.
GGCGACTTGGGAACGAGTTTGCCGGAGGCGTCCTGCATTTCCCAGATGGCTGCTGCCTTCACTACTCGATCTTTCCCTTGCGCGTCAAGGTGTCCACTTAGCGTAACTGTAGGCCCCAAGTTGCAGTAAACTTCCAACGTTCTTCCCCTGGCCTCATCACATTCCTGCAGCTCCAGGTAAACAGCAACGTCACGCCAATTTTTGTTAGTGGTCGGCCTCGGCGACTCAGCCAGCATTAGCCGCCCTCGAATTGTGCCACTGCTGCCAGGCCCGCTACCGCTGGACCGGACAGGGGCGGACCATTCTCCAACAGCCATGACGTCGTCGGTTGCAAAGCAAAACTCGGAGAGAGCCAACAAAAGGGAGAGTGCGATTGCTTTCATGGAACGTGAGAGTGGGCGAATTTTCTATTGTATGGATTGGCCGATGTTCCCAGTCGTAGGGCAAATGCCGGAACCGGACGAGGGGATTCCGCGTGCGCCTCGCAGTTCGGTAAAAGTTTTTGCGGAGCGCAATGTTGGATCAGCCATCCTGCGGATCCGAGAAAGATGCCGATTCCCGTTGTGAATACTCGCGCATTTGGGCGTAGAGGGGAGTGAGGGTGGCGATTTCGCAGGAATTGGCCGTCAGGTTGTAGGTCGTGTCGAAGTCTTCGTAACTCCGGGCCCTCCAGAGGCGGCCGCTGGGATCGATGACGATGGAGTGACCGATGCCGCCTCGAAATACCCGCGAGCCGTCGGTCCCGGTAAACAGAGTGCACGTCCACGGCCGTTCGTGCGGATTTTCCGCCATGAATGAATGGATCTCCAGGGCGAGTCTCTCGAACAAGGCGGCGCGCAGGTGGGCCGCGGCCTGAAGCGTCGAAGAGATTGCTTTAGCGAGCAATGCATCGGCGGGGGAGGTGAGAACGCCGGATTGTAGTGTTGAGAGCGGCGGTTCGGAAGGCATTGGATGAGAGTGAAGAATAGGTCATATAGGGCCTATGGGACTTATTTTTGTTTCTTCAGAAACGCGTGCCTTGGTTGAGGGCGTGGACGGATTGACTGTTGGAGGAGCGGAAGGAGTAGGAGAGGCGCAGGGTTTCGCCGAGGTAGGATTTGGCGGTGGCGGTGGCTTCGGGGAGGGATTTGCCGAGAGCGAGATTGGCGGCGATGGCGGCGGAAAGCGTGCAGCCGGTGCCGTGGGAGCCGGGGACGGAAATGCGTAAGGCGGTGAAGCGGTGGACGGTGCCGTTTTCGATCAGGAGATCGGTACATTGCGGGCCATCGAGGTGGCCGCCTTTGAGCAGGATGGCGGTGCCGAATTTTTCCGAGAGCTTGCGGGCGGCGGATTCGAGCGAGTTTTCATCGGGGATGGACTCGCCGAGAAGCGCTTCGGCTTCCGGGAGATTCGGGGTGATTACGCTGGCGAGGGGGAGTAGCAGGTTTTTATAACAATCCACGGCATCCGCCTCCAGCAGCGAAGCGCCGGTGGAAGCGATCATCACGGGGTCCACCACCAGCGGTATTTGCGGGTATTTCCGCAAAATTTCCGCGACCATTCGCACGTGATCTGCCGAGAAAAGCATGCCGGTTTTCACCGCTGCCACCGGGAAACTCGCCATCAGCAGTGAGATCTGGTCCGCCACGACATCCACCGGCACCGCATGCACCGCGCGGACGATATTCGCCGTTTCCGAGACCACACAGGTCACCGCCGTGAGCCCGTGGACGTGGAAATGTTGGAACGTTTTCAGATCCGCCTGGATCCCGGCCCCGGCCGAGCAATCCGAGCCTGCGATGGTGAGAGCGACGGGGATGCGGTGCTGCATGCGGGTTTGATAACGGTCAGACAGTTTGCGGCAACTCTCTTTCTTGCTTGGCAGTTTGTGGAACAACGGAAACGATAAGGGACATGGCAGGCGTGATTCGCGAATTCGAGGGACTGCGGGTGAAGGTGGATGATGTCATCTACATGCCCAGTCTCGACGCGCCGCCGAACAAGCCGCATCCGTTCGTCTATTTCATCTCGATCCACAATGACTCGCCGGTGCCGGTGACGATCCGTGGCCGGAAGTGGGTGGTGCACGAGGATGAGGGCGAGGTCACCGTGGTGGAAGGCGATGGCGTGGTGGGCCAGACGCCGTCGATCGAGCCGGGCGGGCATTTTTCCTACAATAGCTACCATGTGGTGGCGAAGGGAGCACGGGCGTCCGGCGCGTTTTTCGGAGAAACAGCGGCCGGGGAGTGGATTTTCGCGAGGATTCCGGAGTTCCGCTTGGATGTGCCGGGGTGGGCGTGAGGAATAGGTCCTATGCGACCTATAGGACTCATCAATAAATGACTTCGTCCATGTGGATGTCGTGACGTTCGGGGAAAGTGTCGGGAACGATCTGTTCCGGGAAGCAGACGCCGATTTTCAGAGCGTCCGGCCGGGCTTTTTCGAGGATGCGGTCGTAGTAACCTTTGCCGCGGCCGAGGCGTCCACCGGATTGGTCGAAGGCGAGGCCGGGGCAGATGAAAGCGTCGATTTCAGCGGGCTGGATTTCCGGCAGGGTGGGGGAGGGCTCGAGGATTGAGAAATTTCCGGGGAGGAGGTCGGCGGAGGGATTTTGAACTTGGTGGAATTTCAGGCCGTTTCCTTCGATGACGCGGGGGTAGGTCCAGCGGATTTCGGGGTGAAGGGTGATGAAATCCGAGAGATCGATTTCTCCGGGGAGAGCGGAGAAGACGGCGATGGTTTTGAGACGGGGGTGGGCGGCGAGCCACTGGCGGAGGGCTTCGCAAACCGGGCGGGAATCCGCTTTCAGGTTGCGGAGGAGCTGCCGCATGGTGCTGCGGAGGGCGGATTTTCGGAGGGATGATTCGGGAATTGCCACTTGCCAACTATCAGGGTTCTTCCATCCTTACTCCCGATGAGGCGATTTTGGCAAGCGGCGGCGGTTTTTTGCGCCACGACGGTGTTTCTCGGGGCGGAGGAACCGGCGAAGTCGTTTGCTTGGGATCCGCCGAAAGTGCGGGTGAGTTGTTTCTCGAATGACCTTGGTCTGTTGGATTCGGAGCGCGAGGAATACTCAACGAATCTGGCGACGATCGCATCAAACCAACTGGCTGAGGCAAAGGCATCGCCCGCCTCGCTGGCATCGGCGCGGCGGATGATCGGTCTCGCGCTGCAGCTTTCTCCACGGAACAAGAAGGCCGTGGTGGTGAATTTCCAACTGGCAAAAGGGATTCTGCCGACCGTGGCGGAGGGAAATTACAGCCCGCAGGTGTTCGCGCGGCTGATCCTGACGCGCGGTCAGCTTTTGGACAAGCAGGGCGGTGATGATAATAAAAAGCTGGCGAAGCTTTTCATCCAACTCGCCGCCGAGCTTGATCCGAAAAACGAGGACGCGGTCTATCAGAGCGAGGTGCAGCGGTTGGATCACGGAAGCGCGGATTGGAAATCCATCACGGATCCTCCGGAGAAGGCTCCCGAACCTTGATTTCACCATGCCTGCCGAAATTGAACGGAAATTTCTCGTCGCGGATGATTCGTGGCGGGATGGAATGCCGGGGGTGAGGATCGCGCAGGGCTATCTCTCGCAGGATCCGGAGCGCACGGTGCGGGTGCGGTTGGCGGGGAAAAAGGCGTGGATCACGATCAAGGGGCGGACGCAGGGAATCACGCGGGCGGAGTTTGAATACGCGATCCCGCCAGAGGAGGCGCGGGAGTTGCTGGCGATGTGCCCGCCATCGGTGATCGACAAGACGCGCCACGAAATCCGGCACGGCGGGCACGTGTGGGAGGTGGATGTTTTTCATGGCGAGAATGACGGGCTGGTCGTCGCCGAGGTGGAGCTTTCCGATGAAAACGAAACGCCGGAAATGCCTGCGTGGTTGGGCACCGAGGTCTCGGACGACGCGCGGTATTTCAACTCACATCTCGCGAGGCATCCATTCATGCGCTGGGCCGCTATTTCGGAAGAATGAATCTTCTGCAATCTCCCGCTTGCCAGCGGCGATCTTCTCCTTACCCTTGGCGAAGAATCTCACATGAAAATCTGGCTCGACGGCAAACTGGTGGATGAATCTGAAGCGAAGGTATCGGTCTTTGACCACGGCCTTCTCTATGGTGACGGTGTTTTTGAAGGCATCCGCATTTATAACGGACGTATTTTCCGTTTGGAGGAACACATCCACCGGTTGTTCGACTCGGCGAAGGCGATCATCCTGAACCTGCCTTGGACGCAGGAGGAAGTTTGCAAGTTCACCTGCGAAACGGTGGCGGCGAACGGCCTGACCGACGGCTACATCCGCCTCGTCGTGACGCGTGGTGCCGGCGAGCTCGGCCTGAACCCTTATCTCTGCCCGGTGCCGTCGATGTTCATCATCGCCTCGACGATCAAGCTCTATCCGGACGAAACTTACCGCGACGGTCTTTCCATCATCACCTGCGCCACCCGCCGTCCGGCTCCCGGTGCGCTGATGCCTCAGGTGAAATCGCTGAATTACCTGAACAACATCATGGCCAAGGTAGAGGCGATCCAGGCAAACGCCCTCGAAGCCGTCATGCTCAACGAGCAGGGCTACGTGGCCGAGTGCACCGGCGACAACCTTTTCCTCCTGAAAAACGGCACGCTTCTAACGCCGCTCATCTCGGATGGCGCGCTCGACGGCATCACCCGCTCGGTCATCATCGAGCTGGCGGAGAAACTCGGCGTGCCTTTCAAGGAACTCTCGCTCACCCGTTATGACATTTTCACCGCGGACGAATGTTTCCTCACAGGGACCGCTGCGGAAGTCATTCCGGTCGTCGCGCTGGACCGCCGGGTCATCGGAACCGGCAAGCCCGGACCGATCACGAAACGTTTCCTCGAAGCCTTTCACGAACTTGCAATGAGCACTGGCACTCCCTTTGCTTAAGTGGTAATTGTAGATAACCCATGAAATGTGATTTCTGCGATAAAAAGGCCACCGTCTTCCTGACCCAACTCGTCGAGGGACAGATGAAGAAGGTCTGTCTGTGCGACAACTGCGCCAAGGAGCGCGGTGTCACGGACCCGACCGGCTTTTCGCTCGCGGATCTCCTTTTGGGCGGCCTGCCCGGCGGACCGGGAACAGTTGCTGCCACCACCACCTCGCAGAAGGCTCCTGGAAACGGGAAACAATGCGTGACCTGCGGGTTCACTCTCGATGATTTGCGACGCGTGCGCCGTTTCGGATGCAGCGACTGTTATGCGACCTTCGGCGAGGAAGTCGCGCAGATGGTCCGCGGCATGCACAAGGGCACCTCGCACATCGGCAAGGTGCCGGAAGGGCTGATGGCCATCCAGTTCCGCAGCCAGCGGATCGAAGAGCTCCGCTCGCGGCTCGACCAGGCGATCGCCTCGGAAAGCTACGAGGAAGCCGCCGGCATCCGCGATGAAATCCGCAACCTCGACGAAGTCAGAAGTTAGAAATTTCCGTTCCCTATCAAACCAATCACATGATGCGCTTCACCACTCTCATCAAGCACCCCGCCGATTGGATGACCGGCGGGCAGGGGGAGCATGGCGCCGTGCTGACCTCCCGCATCCGCCTCGCGCGGAATTTGCGCCGCCAGCCGTTTCCCGGTTGGGCGAAGCGTGACCAACGCGCTGCCGCTCTCGATCTGATGCGTCCGGCCGTGGAAGCTCTGCCCGCGATGAAAGGCGCGTTTTCCCACGAACTCGGCGATCTGACGTCGGTGCAGAAACAAGTGCTCGTCGAGCGCCACCTGATTTCCCGCGAACACGCCGCACGCGGCGATGGTTCGGCGGCTGTCATCGAACGCAGGCAGACCTTCAGCCTCATGTTGAACGAGGAAGACCACCTCCGCATGCAAGCGATCCGTCCGGGGCTCCAGCTCACCGCTGCTTTCAACGCGCTTTCGGAATTGGACACCGAGCTGGAGAGCTCGCTGGAGTTCGCCTTTGATCCGACGCTTGGTTATCTAACGACCTGCCCGACCAACCTCGGCACCGGCCTGCGCGCCTCCGCGATGCTTCATCTTCCCGGCCTCGTCCTCAGCGACCAGATCGGGCAAGTGCTACAAGCGGTGAACAAGATCGGCCTCGCCGTCCGCGGACTCTACGGCGAAGGCACCGAGTCGCTTGGCAACCTCTATCAAATTTCCAACCAGTCCACGCTCGGCGAAAGCGAGGAGACGATCATCCGCCGCCTGGAGCGGGTGATTTCCCAAGTTTCCAATCACGAGCAGAACGCCCGCGAGAAACTGCTGGAGGACGATCCGGAAATGGTCGCCGACAAGATCGGCCGCGCCTACGGAGTGCTGCGCCACGCCCACATCATCGATTCCAAGGAGGCGCTGAACCACCTTTCCCTGCTCCGGCTCGGCGGAACCCTCGGATTTTTCCCTGCGGAAACCGTAATGCTGTGCGATTCTTTGCTGATGGACATCCAACCGGCACACCTCCAGCTACACTCCGGCCGCAAGCTGTCCCCTGAAGAAAGGGACGCGATTCGTGCGGAAATCGTACGCTCCCGTTTGCATTTACTCGATTCTCCTGATATTCGTATTTCAACAAAGGACGAAAAAAAGCCTTCTGACTCACCCAACCCCGGCGACGCATGAACAACTTCACCCCACGCGCTCAACAAGTCCTCGCTCTGGCCCGAAAGGAAGCCGACCGATTCAACCATTCCTATGTAGGTACCGAGCACCTGTTGCTCGGCCTCATCAAGCTCGGCCAAGGCGTGGCCGTCAACGTGCTGGAACGCATGGGCTTGGAACTCGAAGCCGTCCGCATGGAGGTGGAGAAGGAAGTCGGTTCCGGCCCGCCGCAGAAGGCAGCAGGAAACATCCCCTACACGCCCCGCGTGAAAAAGGTCCTCGCCCTAGCTAACAAGGAAGCGAAGGCACTCAACCATTCCTACGTCGGCACCGAGCATTTGCTCCTCGGCCTGCTTCGCGAAGGCGAAGGTGTGGCCGCCCGCGTGCTCAAGCGCCTCGACGTGGACATCCAGCGCACCCGCAACGAGATCCTTGCGGAAATCGATCCGAATTTCTCGCCTGACGATCAGGACGATGATGACGACGACGATGAGGATGTGGAAGATGGCGACGGACCTTTCGAAGACGAAAGCCCGTCCCAAGCCCCGAGTGCTGATGCCGACGGGAAATCAAAAACTCCCGCACTCAAGGCATTCGGCCGCGATTTGACGAAAGTCGCCCGCGAAGGTGGGCTTGATCCTGTGATCGGCCGCGAGAGCGAAATCGAACGGGTGATTCAGATCCTTTGCCGCCGCACGAAAAACAACCCGGTCCTTATCGGGGAAGCCGGTGTCGGCAAAACCGCGATCGTTGAAGGTCTCGCTCAGGAAATCGCCACTGGCAATGTTCCTGAAATCCTCCGCGACAAGAAGGTCATCACCCTCGACCTCGCATTGATGGTCGCTGGCACGAAATACCGCGGCCAGTTCGAAGAGCGGATCAAGGCCGTCATGGACGAGATCCGTAAGGTGAAGAACGTCATTCTTTTCATCGACGAGCTGCATACCATCGTTGGTGCCGGTTCCGCCGAAGGTGCGATGGATGCGTCCAACATCATCAAGCCCGCGCTCAGTCGCGCCGAGCTTCAATGCGTCGGTGCCACCACGCTCAACGAGTATCGGAAATACATCGAAAAGGATTCCGCGCTCGAGCGCCGTTTCCAACAGGTGAAGGTGGATGAACCATCCGTCGATGACGCGATCAAGATCCTCCAAGGCCTGCAGGAGAAATACGAAAGCCACCACAAGGCCTCGTTCACCCCTTCCGCCATCGAGGCGGCCGTGAAACTCACCTCACGTTATTTGACCGCTCGTTTCCTACCGGACAAGGCCATCGACGTTCTCGACGAAGCCGGAGCCCGCGCGCGCATCGGCACGATGACCCGCCCGCCTTCCATCAAGGAACTCGAAGCTGCCATCGTCGAAATCAATCGTGACAAAGTGGCTGCCATCGCCGAGCAGAATTTCGAGAAGGCTGCCGCTCTCCGCGATGACGAAAAGCACGCGAAGAAGAACCTCGAGGACACTCTGAAAAACTGGCGCGCCTCCTCCGAGGAAACCATCGTCACCGTCACCGATGACGACATCATGGCTGTCGTTTCCAAATGGACCGGAGTGCCGCTCCGCCGTATGGAGGAGAAGGAAGCCGAGAAACTCCTGAAAATGGAAGACGAACTCAAGGGCCGCGTGATCGGTCAGGACGAGGCCGTCATCGCCATTTCCAAGGCCCTCCGCCGTTCCCGTGCCGACCTCAAGGATCCACGCCGTCCGATCGGTTCGTTCCTTTTCCTCGGCCCCACCGGTGTCGGCAAAACCTACCTCGCCCGCAATCTGGCGGAGTTCATGTTCGGCGATGCGGATTCACTCATCCAGATCGACATGTCCGAATACATGGAGAAATTCACCGCCAGCCGTCTGATCGGTTCACCTCCGGGATACGTCGGTTATGAAGAAGGCGGCCAGCTTTCCGAAGCCGTCCGTCGTCGCCCGTATTCGGTCGTGCTCTTCGACGAAGTGGAAAAGGCCCATCCGGATGTGATGAACCTGCTCCTCCAGATTTTGGAAGAAGGCACGGTCACCGATTCGCTCGGCCGCAAGATCGACTTCCGGAACACGATCATCATCATGACCTCCAACGTCGGAGCCTCCTCCATCAAACGCCAGACCTCACTCGGTTTCGGCGCGATGACCGAGGACCAGGCCGACTTCCAAGGCATGAAGGACAAGATCCTTGAGGAATCGAAGCGCTACTTCAAACCGGAGTTCCTCAACCGTCTCGATGACCTCGTCGTTTTCCACATGCTGGAAAAAGTCGATCTCAACCAAATCGTCGATCTCGAAGTCTCGAAGCTCGTCAAGCGCCTCAAGGAGAAGGAAATCACCCTCACTCTCACCAGCGACGCCCGCGACCTGCTGGCGATCAAAGGCTTCGACCCTGCTTATGGTGCACGTCCAATGCGCCGCGCGGTGGAACGCTTCTTGGAAGACCCGCTCGCCGAATCGCTGCTCCGTGGCGACGTCAAGCCGGGCGATTCCGTCAATGTCGTCAAAAAGGCCGATGCGGAGGAACTCGACTTTGTTTCCAGCCGACCCGAGTCCCAGGAGGAGGCCAGCGCGGCCGGCGTCTGATCCTCTGATCTATCAAAATCGCCCCGTGCCGGATGCTTCCGACGCGGGGCTTTTTCGTGGAGACTGGAATCACGGGGTTTTCCGGAATGACCGCTCCAGTTCCTCTGCGGAAAACTTGGGCGGCGAACAGCGGTTCTCACTGCACAGGTAGGCTGCGGACCTGTCATTGTCGGGAAAACGAATTTCACTCTGGTCCGTTGCGCTGGTGGTCAGCCATTCGATGACTTTGTAGGAGTCCGGGTATTTCTGCGCGCTGGCAAAAAGCGCTGCCGCTGCGGGATCCTTCGAATTTCCGACGATGGCGATGTGCACCGGCTCGCCTGCGATTTCTTCGTCGGCAAGGAGCAATCCACCCGTGAAGGAATAGATCTCCGCGACCACTCCACTGTCTGCCAGATAGCGCATCGCATGCTCAGCGCCTTTGTTGAACCGGGATTCCCGGGTTGTTTTCCCCATCAGATTCAGCCAGCGGGCGACTTCGATGTTTTCGTCCCGATCAACGACCGGCGGCGGGTTGTCGGGCAACGAAGGACCTGAGAGAAATCCGCCGCCGTCCTTGCTCTCCCGCATGAAGGTTTTCATGCAAAAATCGGCACACGCTGAGGCGCGAGCAAGCCATTCATTGTCCGCAGTCACCTGATGGAGGAGAAGCAGGGCGCGCCCCATGTAAACCTGATCGGCAAGGAACGGAGTTGAGGCGGTTGACGGATCGTGGGAAAATCCTCCGCCTTCGAGCGCTCTGTTGGCGATGATCCATCGCGCGGCGGTTGTCGCGTCATCCAGATAGGCGGTTTTTCCCGTTGCCTGATAGAGAGTGACAAGCGCGCTGATGGCCAGTCCGTTTTCCCGCGAGTAAACATGCCGGTCCACCCGCGGTATGCCGATGGCGCGGCGCTCCGCGTCATTCTTTGAAAAGTATTCCGCCGAATGCTCGCCAGGGATGATGTCGGCGTCCTGACTGACGTAATAGGCTCCTTCCGGCGAGCGCAGGAAATCGTGGAGGTGGCGGACGATGGCCTCCGCCGCCTGGAGGTCCTCCGGTCTTTGCCGCGCGAGATAGGCCAATGCATAAGCCCGGGAAACCTCCGCTTCGAATTCCATGATTTTCTCGAAATGAGGATGCTCCCAGTCGTCATCGGTCGAGTATTGATAGAGTCCGCCCCATACGGGATCAATCAGCCGGGTGGCTGAACTCAAAGTGTCTTCCGCCATTTTGCGCGCGGCGGAGTCACCGTTTTCCGAGAGGCGGATGCAGTATTCGATATTTCCCCACGGGACGAACTTGCTGCCGCTGCCCCAGCCGGTTGCTTTCGGATCGTAGTGGTCACGCAGGCGGGCGAGCAGCGATCGTTTCTGGTCAGCGGTGAGCGCGCCGGTCGACGGTGGATTGGAGGTTTTCGTCATACCGATATCGGCGTTGGGGTTTTGGCCGCTTTTGAGCAGCGCGAGAAACTCCTCCTTGGTTTGAAAGCCGGAACCGATCACCCGTTCCCGCATCGTCACGGGGTCGAGAATAACCAACGCGGGCCAGCCATATGCCTCGTAACGCCGTGAGAGGTCCGGCCGCGAATCCTGATCGAGCTTGGTGCTGATGAAATTCTTGCGAAGTGCCTCTTGGACCTGCGGTTCGGAGAATGTCTTTTTCTCCATCACGTGGCACCAATGACACCAAACCGCCTCCACATCCAGAAACACCAGTTTTTTTTCCACCCGTGCCTGGGCAAGGGCGGCTGCATCGAACTTCTGCCACTCGATGCCTGATTCGTTTTCCGAAAATAGAAGGCATGGTATCATTCCCAAGAGAAACGCCCCGGCGATCCGTGATTTTTGAAAACGGGATTTTTCCATGAGTTCATTATCGCGCGGTTTTTCCGGATATACAGCCATGAGGCTGGTGGAATTTCTTATGACGGTATGGAGGTAGGGGCGGTTGAGCTTTGGCTTGCCGGGGGGGGGCGGTTTTTGTTCAACTCCTTGCACGGTCGCCCCGAGCCTCGCCCACTGGATTTCCGGTATGCTTCGATTCTCCCCAAAAACACCTCTCGCTTTTTTTGTCGTTCCGGCGCTTTTCGCCGGGATGATCGGTGCGTCCGGTCAGAGGACTACGGCCAGCAATGCCGCACCGAAAGTCGTCGTTCCAACAGGAGTTCGGCCGGTCGCTCCGGTGCGCCCGCCCGCCCAGACCGCGCGGATCTTGTATCCTTGGAAAACCCACGTGACGTGCACGATTTTCTGGATCGGTGAACAACCGTCCGAGCGCAACCCCACGCCGAACAACAAGTCTTCCTGGGATCAGCAATGGTCGTCGAATTTCGGCGGGTTTGACGATCCGGAGCCCACCAGCCGGATCGCGAACCACACGACCGGAGAGTTCCGGCCGAAGTCTTTCATCCCGAAGCTCAATCCCTTCTACATCGCGCTGCCTTACAATGATGTGATCGGTTCCAGCGCCCACAAACCCGAGGCATCGAGAGTGATTCCGTGGTTCGCCCGGATGCGTCCGGAACCTGGGAAAACCGTGTGCAAGGACCGCTGGATCCAGATTTATTACGGAACCCGCAGTTGTTACGGACAGTGGGAGGACTGCGGGCCGTGGGAGACGGATGACTGGGAATTCGTGTTCGGGACCAAGCCACCTAAAACCACGCAGAACGGCTCCGCTGGTATCGATCTCTCGCCGTCCATCCGTGATTACCTGGGGCTTCGTTCCGGGGAAAAGGTGCACTGGCGCTTCGTAGAGGCCGGCCAGGTTCCCTATGGCCCGTGGAAAAAATATGGTCAGGAAGCCCCCGTCGGAAACGATCCGGATCTCGTCGCCCAACAGAAATATCTCGAATACCTCAGAAAACTGCGCGACGAGCAATTCCAGAAAAAGCCGTTGAGCCAGTTGCAGAACTAACCGGGCCAACCGCCGGTCCTCAGGAATTGCAGGCTGAGCCGGATCGCCTCCGGATGCATTTGGATGAACGTGTGGTCTGCCGGAATGACGCTGAAGCCGCGCAGACCGTGGATCCGGCCTTTTTCCGCAGAGACGATGCCATCGTTTTCGGCGTCGAGGAGTTTTCTGAAAACGGGGATGGAACTGCGGTTACCCATGATCACCGCTGTTTCAAGCCCGGCGGGAAGTGTGGGTAACCGGCCAGGTAGTCCGCGGGAGCCGAGTTCACCACCTGCCGGGCCTAACACGCGTTTGAGCAGGGGATGTCCCGAAACCCAGTCGACGATCTCGCTGCCTCCGTTGGGTGGGGCGAGCATGACGATTCTACCGGTTTGCCAAGGCACCTCGTCTGACAATAGCGCCCGTAGGACAATCCCTCCGAGCGAGTGGGTGATGAAATGAATCGGCTCGCCACGTGAAATTTTCTCCACCTCGGCCCGCACGAGTTTGGTGAGGACGGTGATGGGCAGGCGCGCCGAAGGATAGGGGATGCTCAGCGTGGAAAATCCTCCGGCTTTGAGTGCCCGGGCCATTGGTTCCATCGCCCGCCAGCCGCGCCACAGGCCGTGGAGGAGGACCACCGGCGGTCCGCCTGCCTCGCGCCAACGAGGCCGGTCCCATGGAAACGGCGGCGTCAGGATCTCCGCGCGATCGCGCCAATGGGAGAATCGGTTCACAGTTCGAAGCATGTCATCCACCAGCGAAACGGCAATCCCAAGCGTCCGGGAGGCGGGAGTTCCTTCACAAAAGATGAATTCTCACCCTGCGAGCGGAATAAGGCTGCATTCTTCTTGACTCATTTTGGATCGAAGCCTAAATCGCCGCCCCCAAACGAACTTTTTACCACTGATTCCCATGGCCAACGCACAAGTCATTCTCAAAGAAAAAATCGAAGGCCTTGGTGCCGAAGCCGACGTCGTCAAAGTCCGCGCCGGTTACGCCCGCAACTTTCTGATTCCACAAGGCAAGGCTTTTGAAGCCAGCAAATCGAACCTTCGCCACGTCGAAGCGCTCAAGGCAAACCGCGCAGCCCGCGAAGCCGCCGAGCTCGTTGCTTTCCAAGAGCTCGCCAACAAGATCTCCAAGATCAAGCCGAAGTTCACCCTTTCCACCGGTCAAGGCGGCAAGGCATTCGGTTCGGTCACCAACATGGACATCCACAAGGAACTCGAAGCTGCCGGCATCGTCATCGACCGTCACGCCATCGAGCTCGACAAGCCGATCAAGAAGTCCGGCAAGTCCGATGTCATCGTTCGCCTTCACCCGGACGTGATCGCCACCCTCACCATCTCGGTGGACGCGGGCGACACCAAGGAAGAGGACGCCTGATTCCTACCGCTTGATTGAAGTAATTTAATAAAAACCCCCGGCTCGTTTACCGAGCCGGGGGTTTTTGTTTTCAAACACCGCCGTTCGATGGCGATAACTCCAGACAGAAAAAATCAGACGAGGCCCTGGCGGAGAGCCTTGGAAACAGCTTCGGTTTGCGAGCGGACTTCCAGTTTGCGGTAAACCGAGCGCAGGTGCATGTCCACCGTGTGCTGGGAAATCGAGAGTTCCTCGGCGATCTCTTTTTTGATGAGTCCCTTGACCAGAAAGCGCAGGACTTCCTCCTCGCGGCTGGTCATCGCTTCGATCTGGCTCACGGGGCCGTGGCGCGAGAAGCCTTGGAGGATCATGTTGGCGATCGGAGCGCTGAGTGCGGACGCACCGTGGATCACGTCGCGGATGCCGGAGAGGATCTCATCGGGATCGGACGTTTTTAGCAGATAGCCGGAAGCGCCGTTGCAGATGGCCCGATAGACCTTGTCCCGGTCGTCGGAGGCGGTTAGGATCAATACTTTCACGTCCGGCAGCAGGACGCGGATGTCACAGAGCACTTCCAAGCCGTCGCGGCGGGGAAGGCCGAGATCGAGTAGGAGCAGATCCGGGCGCTCGTTGGTGAACTTGAGTTTGTCGAAAAGATCGGCCGCACTGGCGAAATGGTGCGGGCAGATCATGTCGTTCTCACCGCTGATGAGGCGGCGGACCTGTTTGGCGAAAACCTCGTGATCTTCGAGAATCCAGATGCAAGTGGTGGTATTGGCTTCAGCGATCATGACATGGTAGGGTGGGCGGTGAGATGGGAACGTTTGACCAGAAGGCGGATCGTGGTGCCGCTTTCTTTGGAGGAGGCGATTTGAAGAAGTCCCTCAAGCACCCGCGCACGGTCCTCGAGCTTGCGGACGGCAGTGGGGCATTGGGCATCGTCGAGCGGAAGTCCGACGCCGTTGTCGAGAATTTCCAGCGCCAGCTTGTCGTCCACATCCCAAAGCCGGATGGAAACGCGGTTGGCCTGCGAGTGCTTGAGCACGTTGTGGATGGCTTCCTTGTAGAAGAGGAAGAGGTGGCGCTTTGCATCGAGCGACAGCTTTGCGGCGGTCTTGTTCGACTCGCAATCCAGCGTGAAATTGATTTCCCGCAGGAGCCGGTTGGCGGTTTCGCGCATGCGCTGGACGAGATCGCCGATGGAGTCCTGACGGCGTTCCAACAGCCAGACGATGTCGCGCATGGCGAGCGAGCTTTCCCGGGCGATGGATTCCACTTCACCGAGATCGTCCGCAACTTCCTCCGGGCCGTGCAGCCGGACAAGATCCTTGCGGGCGGTGCGGGCAATGAGGGAAATGCTACCCAGATTGCTGCCGATGTCGTCGTGAAGATCGGAGGCGATGCGTTTGCGAAGCTGGTCGAGCTGGTCGCGCGACATCAGGCGGCGGCGCTCGACGATGAAGACGGGGATCAGGAAGGTGAGGCCGAGAATCACGGCGGATCCCCAAGTCGCGTTGAGTTCGCTTTCTGAAGCGAGCTCGCGGTGCATCGGCCGCAGAGAGGCCAGCTCGTGCTCGATACGGGCGCGTTCGTAAAGTTGGTCGAGCCAGACGGAGACGGGGATGATCTTTTTGTCAGAAGCGTAACCATCGGTGAGGGAGGTGACGGACATGGTTTCGTCACCGTGAACGCGGGTGACCGGCAGGCCTTGAGCCAGGTTTTCACCCTTGGACCATACTTCGATTTCCGAGAGCGCCTGGACCTTCTGATCTCCTATCAGATAGGGGTGTGTTCCGGTGACCCGCACGCTTTTCGCGGTTTTCCCCGCGAGGGGAATCACCAGCGGTGTCATGCTGCTCGCGCCCGGCAGGGGATTGGTCCATTCGTAAACTGTTTCCTCAGACTTGCCGTCCTCGCCCTGAAGGTGGATGGAGATGGATTCTGGAAAAACCGAGGATTCAAAGGACTTGCTGAGCTGATAGGGAAAGAGGACCAGCCGGTCGAGCGGGGCTGCGGCATCAAGCCGTATGTTCCAGGAAACGCTCTCGTCGTTGCTGCCGACCAAGACGGAATCGCCGAGATCGTTGTAGGGCTTCTGGCCGTTCTGCCAGATTCCGAGAGGGGTGCGGCCATCGGTAAGGGCTTCAGGATACCAAATTCCCGGAGAGTCCAGATGGCCGACAGACGAGACCGAGGCTCCGAAGGAAACCGGTTCGCGGTCTGATATCACCGCGATTTCGGAAAGCCCGAAAAGATCGATCACTCCGCGGTTGTGGCCTTCGTGAACGGTCAGCCGAACGTAGCGGGCGGAATCACGGGC
Organism: Luteolibacter sp.; assembly: GCA_039915545.1. GTDB lineage: Bacteria > Verrucomicrobiota > Verrucomicrobiia > Verrucomicrobiales > Akkermansiaceae > Luteolibacter. The sequence continues at coordinate 7,129 of JBDSNC010000207.1, read as the reverse complement.
CGAGAACGGCACCGGATTTCCATCCGAAGGTGGGGAAACGCTGGTTCCGGAAGTGTAGAGAATGACCCGCTGGGCGAAATCTTGGCGGTTTGAAAGCTCGATGGTGAAGCGTTTCGGGAAAATACCCGGATCTTCTAAAAATTCCCTCTGAGCCGGAATCAGGAAAATCGTGCTGATCGGAAAAGTGGCACCGAGGTCCAAGGTGACCGACGGATCCGCACCACCGACTTTGCTGCGGCATCCGCGGTAGCCGAGACCCACTTTCATGGCGAACTCGCGGTGCTGGGCGAAGGTCGAAACCCTGCTATCGAGCCATGATACACGGTCTTCAGTCTGAACGAGTTGTGAATCAAAAATGCGGGCGATCCGACTGATCGGATTCGTAGTCTGGGCCGGTGCAACCGCCTTCAGGGGAGTCGCCGATAGGCACGCTGCAAACGACAGCATTGCACTGGTAAATCGGCGGTGATGACGAGGGGTGAGCATGGACCGGAAAGGCGATACGCTCTGGAGACTGATAGTTTTTTAAAAAATATCAATCTTTTTTAATTAAAAACTTATCCGTGGCTAATTCACTCTCCTATGTGGCTAATCGTTAGCGCCTTGGAGGAAGGCAATTATTGCGGTTGCAAGTTTTGGGGCGGAATAAGGAAGCGTTTGACCGCCTCACGTTTCAGTCTGAGTTCCCGCCATTCGTTGACCAGCCGACTGGCTTCGATGATTCCGCAGCCGGCGGGTAGGGTCAGATCCAGTCCGTTCCACCAGATTCCGCGGATGGCGACAATGGCGTCGAAACGGCCCTCATCCCAAAGCCCGAAAGGTGCGCCGAACTGCTGCGGGCAGCCGAGACGCTGCCGCCATTCCAGCAGTTTGGCGAGTGTCTGGCCGGTGCGCGGCAGTGGGCCGAGGGCTGGAGTCGGGTGGAGTCGCCGGAGCAGTTCCTCGGCAGGAAGTGCCGAATGCAGCTCAAGCGCGATGGTGGTCAGGAAGTGGACGATTGGTCCAAGATCAAGGATTTCCCGCGACAGTCGCTCGACGTTGCCGAGATCGAGCAGCTTTGAAACAAGCGTTTGCGCGACGTATTCGTGCTCGCGGATTTCCTTTTCATCGACTGCGAAAACCTCGCGGTCCTCGCTTCTTGCGGTGCCGGCAAGGGCCATGGTTTCGAGGAGATTTCCATTCAGGGAAAACAACAATTCCGGAGTCGCGCCCGCGAAACCGGAGTCTTCATGCACCCAACCGTAGGAATAAAGCGGTGCTGGCTGGCGCGTCATCGCTGCGATCACCGACTTTCCCGGTGATTGCCGGGAAATGCCGTGCTCGGTGACCACTGGCACGGTTTTTTCGAAAACCCCGCTGTGGATGCACGACATGATTTCTTGGAAAATCACGGAAAACGGCGCTGCATCGAGCGGGTTCCACCCGCAGGCCAGTGGGGGGGCGCCGGAAAACCGCTGCGCCAGCTCCAACGTGGTGATCCGCTCGATCCGGGAGGGGGTTTTCCACGGGGTGGGTTCTCTCAAGGCGAAATCCTGCATGTAAAACACAACACCGCTTGCCGGTGCTACGGCGGATTCCTCGAAAGGACCGTGCCCGATCAGGACGCTGCCATCACGTCTTGCCAGCCATGCCGTTGAATTGGGAAAATGATCCATGAAGTGTTGGGGAAAGGTGGTTTGGCCCGGGCCTGCCCGCAAGCGGGAACGGGTAACTAAAATGCGTCCCTCACCCGGTTGACTCGCGGTTTTTTCCCATCCTCCACGTAAACTTCGATGACGTCGAAGCGCCATGGCAGGTCTCGCGTGCCGAGCCGTTTCAACCAGGCGTTGGCCCCGCGCTCGATCAGCCCCTGTTTCTCCCGGTTCACCGCGTCGAGCGCGCGGATCTTGCTGCCTTCGCGGCGGGTTTTTACTTCGACGAAAAGAAGCAGCTTTCCATCCCTTGCCACAATGTCCACCTCGCCGCGCCTGGGTCCCTTGTAGTTTTTTGCCAGAATCCGGCAGCCGTTGGCGCGCAGCCAGTCGGCGGCCACCCTTTCTCCGTAATTCCCCAACCAGATCCGATCGCGGAACTCTCCATCAGGCCCCGTCAAGCGGCAGGGAGAGTTGAGCGACCGGCTGAAACGACCGACGATGATGGCGACAAGGGCCGTGAGTCCGAAGCGCTTCAAGATGCAACTTCGTGCCATATCCCTGGTGTTTCGCAAAGCCGAATTGGGGGAACTCTCTATCAATTTCCAACATGATCCGGTCCCGCGTGACCTTGGCGATGATGCTGGCGGCAGCGATGGACAAGGAAATCCCGTCGCCCTTGACGATACCCTCGTGAGGGAAGGGGAAATCCCTGACGGGTAGTCCGTCGATCAAGCAAAAATCCGGCGTCTGCCGGAGCGTCTCCACCGCCCGGCGCATGGCGAGGTGGGTGGCGCGGAGGATGTTGATGCGGTCGATTTCCTCATGATCGGCCGTCGCCACGGACCAGATAACCTCCGGATCGGTCGTGATTTTTTCAAAAAGAGCGTCGCGGCGGGGGGCTGAGATTTTTTTCGAATCGTCCAACCCCGGACAGACGAAACCGCGTGGAAGAATCACTGCTGCGGCGGCCACCGGACCTGCGAGCGGCCCCCGACCCGCCTCATCGACACCCGCGATCCATGACAGACCACGGGCGTGACAAGCGGATTCGAAGGTAAGATCGGGCATCAGAAGTGGTTGAAGCGATCGCGCACCGTCATCTGGGAATTCGTCATGGTGGCGAAAAGCTGGGTGGCGAACACCGTGCCATCGCTATCCACGACGACGCCGATTCCTGTATAGGTCCAGGCACTGCGCATGTTGAATTCGTGGTCTTTCGAGTGAGCCCACAGGTCCACCAGCACCGGCGCGGAATTCTTCCCGGGATGATTGGCTGCGGCCACGTTTTCGCTGATATTCTCCATGCGGTAGGCTTCGCGAGCCATCAGCGCACGTCCGTCGAAACCGAAGTGGCTGACGTTTTTCCCGTAAACATCGAAGGTGCCGCGATGTTGGCGCAGGTATTCGCTGTGTTCTTGGGCGAGACGGTCAAGACCGGCATGGCGTTGGAGATCCGACGCGCCGTGGCTGCGGCGGTAGGAATTGACTTCCTGAAGAACCCGCTCGGAGAGCGAGGAGTCAGGACGGAGCGATGCCGAGACCGGCATCTTCTGGGTTTGAGGTTGCGAGGCGCACGATGCCAAAGCAGCGGCGCAAGCGACCGTGATCACTTTCAGGTAAGGGTATGTTTTCATGCAGGGACAGCACTGAAAACTTTTTGCCCGAAACTAGCTTGATTGTAAAGATGTTTTAAAAATACACGCGATTGCGTAGTATTGATATGCTTATTTTTATAAAATATTCAATTCGATCAAAGCGCGCAGAATGATCGCGGTTTCACCGTCTATCGAAGGCACGGGCTGGTTCACACTTTGAACCGACCGTTTGTCAAACCACTTGGAAAATGGAGCCGCTGGTCGGATTCGAACCGACGACCTATTCATTACGAATGAATTGCTCTACCCCTGAGCTACAGCGGCGTGCTGACGTGGGCGGAAGCAAACAGAGTCCCGGATTTTTCGCAAGCCGGAAATAACCGCTTGCTGCTGCTATTCTTTGAAATCCGTCGAGGCGGTTTTCAAATCCAGCTCTTTGATCCACGTGTTGCGGAAACGGACGTCGTGGCCCTCGCACTGGAGTTTCAATCCGCCGGGGATGTCGGTCAGTCCCTTGCCGTCGTCTTTCCCGCCATCGATGCCGGATTTCGCGCCGCCCCAGACCTGGTTGATGGGCTGGTTGGTATGAACCTTGATGCCGTTGAAAAACAGGCTGACCAAGGGCTTTTCGATGAGTTTTCCCTCTTTGAAACGGGCGGCTCGGAACACAATGTCATAGCAGTTCCATTTTCCGGTGCCCTTGTAGGCCTCGTAGGGTGATTCTGCCTCGTTGATCACCGCCGCCATGCCGTGTTTGGTTTTGTCGCCGTCGAGGATCTGGATTTCGAAGCGGTTCTGCAGATAGACGCCGCTGTTTCCGCCTTCCTTGCTGACGAGAAACTCAATGTGCAGGCGGAAGTCGCGGTATTCCTTTTTGGTCACGATGTCCGCCGTGCCGTATTTGCCGCCGGCGGCCACCGGATCGTCGGACATGAGGGCGGTGCCCTTGTCCACCGGGTCCGCGACGATTTTCCACTTGATCGGGAGGGCCGAGGCGAACGCGGGGCCCTTCCAGTAGGTCCACTTGGCGTCCAACATTTCGCGGGAACCGTCGATGATCATTTCGGCTCCCTCGATGGGTTTCACTCCCAAGCCGATTTCCGCGTGAAGCGGAGAAACAAGAGCGACGAGGACTGCTAGAAATCGGGTGGGTTTCATGAGTCGAACGCTACAGGAATAACCGCCGCCGTCTTTCTCAACCGCGCTTTTTGAAATAGCTCACGATCGCCTTCACCAGCCCGGGAATGTCATGCTGCGGGGCCTCGAATGCCGGCTTCATGCCCTTTTTCCGCAGGGTCTCGCTGGTGACGGGGCCGATGCTGGCCGCGCCGCAACCTTCGGGCCAGTCGATGCCGAGGTCGAAGAAATGATCCACAGTGGAGCTGGAAGTGAAGGTGATGAGGTCAGCGCCTTCCTCCTCAAGCCGCGCGCGCGCGCCGGTGGGGTCTTCCGTTTCCGGAACGGTGCGGTAGGTGATGCAGTTGTCGACGATCGCGCCGAGTTTGGTGAGTCCCTCGCCGATGACGTCGCGCGTCTCAGCGGCTTTCACCCACAGCATGGTTAGATTTTCGATGTCCTCCTTTTTGAACGCATCGATCAGACCTTCCGCGACGAAGCGCTCGGGGATCAGATCGACGGCGAAACGATACTCGCGGATCTTCTGCGCGGTGCCGTTGCCGATCGCCGCGATCCGGGGATTCCCCAAACTGCGGGCGTCCGCGAAGGCGATGAAAAAAGCGTCGAAGAAACGCTCGACTCCGTTAGGGCTGGTGAAAACGAGCCAGTCGTATTCGTGCGCGTGCGTGACCAGCTCCACAAACTCACGCTGGTCCTCCGGCGGTTCGATGCGGATCGTGGGGAGTTCTATCACATCGGCCCCGAGGTCGCGCAGCGCCTTGCTCAGTTCGCCCGCCTGCTCGCGCGTGCGGGTGACAACGATGCGCTTGCCAAACAGCGGGCGCTTTTCAAACCAGTTGATCTTCTTCCGCTCGTTCACCACATCGCCGATCACTGCGACCGCAGGGGAGGTGAAATTCACCCGGTCCGCGATGTCGGCGATGTCTGCCAGAGTGCCGACGATGGTTTTCTGCGAACCGGTGGTCGCCCAGCGTGTTAAGGCGATCGGCGTTTCGGGTGCCGCGCCGTTTTCAATGAACGCGCTGGTGATTTCCCGCAGTCGCGCCACGCCCATCACAAAGACCTTGGTGCCCGGAGCCTTCGCGAGTTGCGCGTAATCGACCGAGCTGAATCCCTTCGTCGGATCCTCATGGCCGGTGAAAATCGTGAGCTGCGTGTTGTGATCGCGGTGGGTCACCGGGATGCCGGCGTAGGCGGGACCGGCAATGGTCGAGCTGATGCCGGGAACGATTTCGAAGGTCACGCCCGCTTCTGCTAGTTCCGCAGCTTCCTCGCCGCCACGGCCGAAAATCATCGGATCGCCGCCCTTGAGGCGGACGACGTTTTTGCCGGCCTTCGTTTTTTCGACGATGATGCCGTTGATCTGATCCTGCGGAACGGAGTGGTCCTTTGCGCGCTTGCCGACGTAGATTTTCTCACAACCGGGTTTCGTCCAGTTGAGAAGTTCCGGGCTGCTGAGAGCGTCGTAAACGAGCACGTCGGCGAACTCGATGCACTCCTTTGCTCGGAGGGTGACAAGGCCGAGATCGCCGGGGCCGGCGCCGACGAGATAACAGGTTCCGGAAGTGCTCATGAGAGGGAATTGAAAAGTTCGAGTGCGAGGGAAAGGGGATCGGTGCCGCGGGCTTCGCCGGATTTCGGAGTGCCTCCCTCGTCGGGGAATACGCGGGCTCTCAAGGTGATTTCACCGTCATTGATAGAAGAGTAAACGCCGACAGGCGTGTGGCAGCCACCGTCCAACAGGCGCAGGAACTCGCGCTCGGCGGAAATGCGCAGCCACGTGTCGCGGTGGCCGATGGTTTCCGCGAAAATCCTGCTGGGCGAGTCTCCCGTACGGACTTCGAGTCCGATCGCACCCTGTCCGGCAGCGGGAAAGAACTCGCTCTCCGGCAGACGGGTCACGTGGATTCCAGGAATGCCGGTGACAGACTCCGAAATCCCGCCGTTGGAAATTTCAGGAATGAATCCAAGTCTCACCAGCCCGGCCTCCGCTAACAAAATCGCGTCGTAACTTCCGTCTTTCGCGAGTTTCCTCAGGCGTGTCGGGACGTTGCCACGCAGATCGGAAACCCTGAGGTCCGGCCGCATCCACTCGATCTGCTTCGCCCGCCGCACGCTGCTGGTGCCGACGCGCGCGCCTTGGGGCAGAGCGTCGAGGCCACCGGAGGCGAGGGTCACCAGCACATCCCTAACCGGTGCGCGTTCCAAAGTCGCGGCTAACACATAACGGCTTTGCAACGTGGTCGGCAGGTCCTTGAGCGAATGCACGGCGATGTCGATTTCTCCGGCGTCCAGCGCTTCCTCGATTTCCTTGATGAAAACTCCCTTGTCGAAAGTGCCCTCCGCCTTCGCCACATCTGCCAGAGAAACATCCGTGCGGCGGTCGCCGGTGGTTTTGATCACCCTGCGTTCGATGACCAGATGCGGAAACGCGGCGGCGAGCGCGGCTTCGGTGGCCGTGGCCTGGACGAGGGCCAGTTCGCTGCCGCGGGTGCCAACGACGATTTTGGTGGGTGATGGGGCGCTCATCTCGGTTTCCGGAAGTGGGGTGGGGGATGCCACCCGGTGGAGTCCTTTCCATGGCCATGGGAGACTTCCGGCGCAAGTCCAAGATGACGAAACGCCCCATTTAGAAAGGCTGTGACGACCCTCCGCGATGACGCACACGCGATCACGGACTATCGTTATGGCCGGAAATGGGATATTCCTTTTCCTGTCGACGCGGACAAGCTCTCCCCCCAAGCAAGCCCGCTGAAACGAAAC
>JBDSNC010000189.1:0-7572 GCA_039915545.1 Luteolibacter sp. | reverse complement strand
GGCACGAGCAGAGGAAAGGCTGAAAAAGGGTGAAGGAGGCTGAAAACGCCTGAACCCATAAGGGTTTGATGGCAAAAAAAGGCCCCTTTCCGGAGAGGTTCCAGAAAAGGGCCGGGGTGATGCGGTGGAAAAGGTCATTTCGGGTGGGACTTTTTAAGGTCGGTGCCGTTGAGAAATGCCTTGGTGCGGACCTCGTTCCAGAAGCTCGGATCGTCCCTGGTTTTCTTGAGCAAATCTTCGACCTCGCCGGGGTAGTAGAAGACTTGACCAGGTGACGGCCGCTCGCGGGTGATAAGGCCGCAATCGGCGAGGGCGGTGAGCGTTTGGCGGTGAACGCCGGTGAGCTTGCTTGTGCGCGATCCTGTGGCGCGCTGGATGGCTTTGCCTGGCTTGACGAGCGTGGAGCCGTCCGGGAGAAGGACGGTGATCGGGGGAATGATCCATGTTGTGGGTTCTTTTTCCATTAGTCTTCACCGGGTTTGAGTTGGGCGTTGTGGAGCCGTTTGTGACGCTCGATGGCTTTCGGCACGTCGGCGGGGTTGTCCGGATCGCAATCGCCCAGAATCTGACACACAGAGTCGATCCGATCGCAGCGGTTGGCGGTTTGGACGAGTTCGGTGATGCTGCCGTTGAGTTCCAACTTGGGGAAAAGCGCCTTGCGGAGGCACTCGACCGTGCGCGGGGTGATCGGTTGGATCTTAATGATGGCAACGGCGCGGCGAAGGAGCTGCGCAGCTTCCTGCATTGTGGCGCGGCTGGATGCCATGCGGGCGAGGTGGACGGGGATTGTGTCGGCAACGACCGTCCAATTGGTTTCATTCAGCACCGTCTTAATGAAGCCGAGGGCATCGGGGCTGAAATAGTTGAACTCGCCGATGCAGAGGGTTTTGCGCGGAGTGATCTGCATGAAATCAATCAGCTTGGTTTCCGCTTCCCCCGCACTGCTGGAAGTGTCCAGGCCGAGGCCGTTCGCCAGCTTGTTGAGGAAATTATTGTAGCTCTTCGCCCAGCTCGGACGGGCGAAAACGAGGTAGCCGGGATACTTCGTGTGGACGAGCTGGAGCGTGCGTGACTTCCCGGCTCCGCGCGGGCCGGACAGGATGACCAGGCGGTGCTCGTCTTCGTTGCTGCGGGCGATCGCCACCGCGTCCAAGGTTTCGCGGACGTGCTGCAGTACCACGATCCCCTCTTCCACCTCGCCGAAATTCTGGTTTTCGTATTCGTCGAGGCAGATCTCAAGATTCACCAGGGCTTTCTGAAACGAGCCGGTATAAGTGCCGGCGAGAATCTTCCCCCAATTCGCTCCGTGGATGCGGAAACGAAGGGTGCGGGAGAATTCCAGATCCCGCAAATCCAGCTCCTTTTGGAGGGCTGCAAGGCGGATGATGGTCGGGTGGTTGCGTAGTTCTGTGGCGGTCATTTTGTGTGTAAGGAAATTTGGTTCATTAGAAATCGAAGCCGGTTTGGTTGGTGGTTTCACTCACACCGGTCGGGACGTGACAGGCTCGTTCGGCGGTGGTTTCAACCGGAGCGGTTGGCGGGTGACACTGCCCCCCACCGGTTGGCGGGTAACACGCTGCCGCCTGGCGCTCTGCGATCAGGCGCGGGAAATACTCCGGATTGAATTTCGCCGAAAGCTGGGCGTGCTCGCAGGTCGCGTTGAGATCCACCAGCGGGCGGATCTTGCCGGTTTGCTGCTGGCGGGCATGGCTGGCACAGCGGCCGAAACCGGGCCGGTTGGCTTCCTTGTTCCAGAGGCTGGCGCAACGCCCGCAATTGACGGTTTCCGGCTCCATTTCAGAAATCTTCGGTTTGGTATTCGCGAGCCTCGCGGGCGCGGCGGTTGAGCGAGTTGGCGACTTCCTCGCGGGTGACGCGCGGCGGCGTCGCGATCGTCTCGCGGGGATCACGCGGATCCGTCGCGATCACACCGCGAGAATCCCGCGAGGCGGCGATTTCCATGCCGGAAATGCGGTCGACGGAAATCTCCTCCCGTGGGGCCCTGTTTTCGTTAGCTTCGGAAACGGCCGGCGCTCCGGAGGTGGTGACGATCACACCCTGGTTGTGGCGGATCAGGCGTTCCGTGTGTTTCGTGAGAATCACCCGCGTTTCCTGCATCATGATCTTGCGGATGGACTTCACCATTTCCACGGCCCGGTCTTTGGACTCGGCGAATGTGTTGATACATTCGACGGTGCAGAGCGGCTTGCGGTTTCCCGCCAAAGTCACCACGCCCTTGACCGGCCATTCCGCCATAGGATCGAAATAAACCGTCACGTCCCGCCCTTCGAACTGCCAGAGATAGTCGTCGGAAAAGTGCCAATCCATCGGCACACCCAGCGGGCCATCGAGCCGGATCCTGATCGTGCCACTCCGGCACTTGCGCGTTTCCGCAGCGGGCAGGATTAGGAAATCATCCTCATTGTGGCGGGTGGTGCGCGGGGCTTCCGTCAGATCCGCCTCCCATCGCTCTTTCGGCACCCACGTGCCGTAAGTGCGGCTTTGAATCCGCTTTTCGTTCAAATACTCCACGGACTTGTAGAGCTGTTCCTGCGCGGCGTTCAGGCTCAGGAAATGCTTGCGCGGATCCTCATAGCCGGCGCGGCATTTCAGGTAGAGATCCGAGGAACGTTTTATTTCCGCGCGGTGCCTGCCCACGTCGCCAGGCTGACCGGCCATCACGTCCCACAAGCGGCCGATCGCATTCTCCACGAGCTTCTGATTCGGCCGTCCCTTGGCGGAAATGAAGCGGCCTGCGAGCACCGCCATCGGCCGCTTGCTCTGCCACACGCCGCCCTCGATCGACCAATTGTCAAACTGGCAAACCTGATTCTCGGCGCGATAAATCACACTCGCCGCGTCCACACCACCATAGCTCTGATGCCAGCGGAAAACGGACGAAATGAACGGGATGAAACTCGACGCATCGTCATGGACGATCAGCGTCTGCCAACGGCCGAGGCGCACGCCGAATTTATTCGAGCAAGGGCAACCGCCCCACGGCCAAGGGATCCAGCAAGCCACGTTGCGCGTCGCATCGTCCACGCTGGCCCGTTCCCCGGCCCACAAACGGCGCTCCATCGCATGATGCCGGCGCATCGTGCCTGGCACGTACGCCCCCTCATGGCGCTGGCGTGGCGCTCCACCACGCGCGGCGGCGATCAGTGCGCGCTTGCGCCGGCAGGCTTCCACGACGGCCGTGGGGATCGCGCCGACCGGCATGTGATCCTTCACCATGTGACCGAGACGCTCCGGATTCTCCTCACAGAACCGCACCCACGCGAGAAGCATCGAGCCTTCGTGTTTCGAGTGGTTCGTTCCGGCGATGTAGTGCGACTGGATTTCCGCGAGATCATCGGCGGAAAGAGCGGCTACCGGCGGACGGCCGACCGGCTTGGTGGAGAGTTTTAGGAAGTGCGTTTTCATGGGAAAGTGGTCAGGCGGTTTTTCGGATTGGAATGATGATCCGGTCCAGAGGCGACGGCATGGCCTCGCACTCCTTGCGGCCGTAGCCCGCCGTGGTCCGGATGTCGGAGTGGCCCATCGCCTCGCCCACGCGTTTGATGTTCTCTCCCGCATCCAGCAGATGTGAACAGAAGGCATGACGCAGGCAGTGAGGCGTGAGCCGTGATGTGATGCCCGCCCGTTTTCCAGCGGCCTTCACGCCGTTCTGAAGGACATCCGGACTGACGCACCAGCGGACCATTTTTCCCGTGCGCGGATGAGCGCAAGGGTGAGCCGAGGGAAAAAGAAAGTGCCACTCCACATCGAACTGCCGTGCAGGAGTGGACTTGTCCATCCGGCCCGGAAGCTGCACCGGCTGGCGGGCCTCGATATCCATGTTCGCCAGCGCCGTCGCTCTCGCGATCTGGCGACGGATTCCGGGCACCAGAATTTCAGGAATCCTCACCCTCCGGTCCTTGTCGCCCTTGCCTTCCCAGATCGTCAGAACCATGCGCACAAGATCGAAGTCCTTGATTCTAACTTGGCAGCACTCGGAAACCCTCATTCCGCAGGCATACATCAGTGCTCCAGCCAGCCGGACATTGTAGGTAGGAGTGCTGCGCAGTTCGTGCAACATCGCCAGCACTTCCTCCACGGTCGGCGTGTAGCGCTCGCGCTTCATCTGCTTGCACCGCAGCGCGTTGATGTCCTTGAGTTCAATTTTTAGCACATTCCGGTAGAGGAAAAGGATCGCATTAAACGCCTGATTCTGTGAAACTGACGAATAGTCCTCACGCGCCATCCTCGATAAAAACACTTCGATCTTCTCCTCCGATTTTGTAAAATGCCGAGCCTCGGAAGTGGTCATGAAATGCAAGAATTGCCTGATCCAGGTGGAATAGCTCCGCTCAGTCGTCAAAGCCAACTTTCGGCCCGCAACCATCTCGTATTTCTCTATTGTTTCCTTGAGGTTCATCGTCTTTAAAAAGTGGCTTTAATAAACCGCGAGCACGGTTGAATCAGTGGTTCGCCAGAGACAGAGCGTGGCGTTTCGCTCGGAGGATTCGGCGCTTCATCTTGAGGCCCATCTTCGGGGATGGTTCGATGGTGGCCGGGTCGATCCCGTTGCGGTATTTTTCGCGATCCGAGAAGTTGATCTTCTGGCCCGCTTCGTTGAGGTGGTAGAAGCTATCGTCTCCGCACTTTGGGCAGACCGCAGTTCTGTGGCCTTTCCAGTCCGGGTCTTCCCGCCAGTCTCGCTCTTCCTCGATGAGCACATGGCTGCACGATCGCCGTCCGCACATCACAAGGCGAACAAGGCGAGGCACATCGACCCCCACTACGTCCTCAGTTGGGGCGGCGTTTTCCGGCTTCGAGATTGGTGTCTGGGTGGTCATATTGTTAGGCTTCGGTTCGTGGGGTCGTGTGCTCTGTGACGTTCTCTGGACTCGGTAACAGTGCTGTCGTGAGTTGCTGGCGGAACTCCATGGCGGCGGTTGCTGTGGCTTGAACGAGTTCATCGCAGGCCACGGTCAGAATCCGCATCGAAGCTTCCTCTGACAGTTCCAGCGTCATCTCGTTTCGTTCATGTCCTATGGACACGGTGGCGATGATTTTTCCTTCCATCGGGCCGTAGCGTTTCTTTTCGATTTTCAGAGATTGGAGGTTCATTTTGCAATTGAGTTGGTTGGTAGTTAGACGCCAGAGAACAAGGGCAGTGCTGGCAACCCGGCACTAGCTTCGTTCTCGGTTAGGGTCATTCGGAAGGTTTCTTGCTCCGGTCAGCCGTGCTCTCGCCGGTTGCCAGACTTCTATCGTTCGCTTGGATGCGCCGATCCACTCGGCAAAGGTTAGCCCGCAGTCCGAGCGCAAGAATTCGGCGTATCGTTTTTTCGAGCGAGTAAGCTTTGGCGGGTTCGGACTCTTGAAGGCTACCGCGTCAATTCCATTCGGGGTCACCGAGTAGCAGTGCATTCCACTGGCGAGCGATTGCGGCCCATGATCCTTCATAAAGCCATGGCCCACTAGCTCTTGGCAGAGTTTCCCATCCTTGCATTCCGGGGATGTGACGTAGTGGTTCCGATATTGATTGCCCTGCCCGTATTTGTCCACGCCCAGCGAGTGCTGCAAGACGTGCAGAAGCTCGGAAGAAAGTGAACAAGTCCGTGGAGAGGAACCGGCCATAGCTGGCAAAGTTGATAGTGATTCGGGCATTGATTTAGCAGGTTGAGATTTGGGCACGTTCAAGCTGGCCGGTCCCTCACGTCGGCGTTCGGCAGATCAGATTCTGGATCGAAGTCGTCACACCCGTCGCAATGAGCACCGCGATCTTCGCTCCACAGCAGTCCCGATTGACAGTGTGAGCATCGCATTGGTGGCCAGTCGCAGCCATAAGGTCTCGGCGGATTGATCCGCGCTGCGATTGCGTAGAGTCCAATTCGGAACTGGAACCTTTTCCCTCGGAGCATGATTCGACGGCCAGAGTCCTCAGCGAATTTCCCGAGTCTCACCGCGAATCTGCCGATTCGGATTTCCAGCCCTCGCGACTGATGGAGTCCGTCCGGGATTTCGAACCGCCGAACAAGTCGTGCGAGAGGAACCGGCAGGGCGGCGTTTGTCGAAGTTTCCATTTTGTTAGATCGGTTGATTTTGATTCGGCGCGGCGGCGACAGCCGGTCCCTCCACTTGAGCGTTCTCCCGAGATGCCCGGATCTGCATCACGCGTTCGTGGTAGCGTGCCAGCGTCTCTTCGGAGATTTCCCCCTTCCGGTAGGCGGCAGCAATGTGAGGATCGGTGATCACCCAGGCGTCTGCCTTTTGGTTTTCCATCACGAAGAAGTCCATTCCTAGCAGGCGCGAAATTGGATGCGGCGCGGGCGTGGATTCCCGGCGCAGCGCTTCCATGACTTTCGACGACACGAAGTGATCGGCGCGTGGCGGCGGTGGAGTCGTGAGCATCTTCTGGCACTCTTTGAGTATATCCAGCGTCAGCCCCGAAGAGGGAGAACCAGTCGCCGCATTGGACGGCCATAAGCTTTTCAGTTTCGGATTCATGATCGTTTCAGTTTCGCCGCCCATGGGCTTAGGCGTTCGGCAGACGATAGACAAACGAGTCTCCGCCCTTGGAACGCTTCACCTCCGCGAATTGCCCGAGTTGTCCGGAGATCACCATTTCTTGTGGAGCTTGGTATGGCGCTCGATGATTGTAGGCGTATCCGCCATCAACTGGTGTTCCGTCCGCTGTTTCCAGTTCCCACCAGATCCCGCCGGCTCGCACCGTGGGCAGCCGAACAAGGCGGCGCATTGGACCGCCAATTACTCTCTCAGTTACTTTACTCATGATCGTTCCTTTCTTGCGGCCCATGGCCTATTGCGTTGACGTGTTTGAACTCGATGCGGGTGACGAGCTGCTGGGGCAGGCACTTCATGTGACCGCAGAACATGGCGACGAATTGCATGCCGGTCATTTCAGGAAAGCCCTCAAGCTTCGCTTCCCGGCGGCCGTAAATGCCTTCGTTGATCATCCTCAACAGCGGCTCGATCCGGACGCTCAGCACTTCGATCTCGCCCATCCGCACGACCTTTTCACCGCGCTTGATGCCCTGGCATTTCTCGCAGGCCATGAGGCGGTCGCCGGGCTTGAGGGTTCCCCACGCGAGGCGGCGCGTCACGGTTTTCGAACCGTCACGGAATTGTGCCTGAGTGAGGTGCAAGCTGATGTTTTTCACGGTTGAGGTAGATATATTGTTAGCGGAGTTCCTTGGGCAGTTTGGTCATGACTTCCTTCCACGCGGCCTTGACTTCGCGGCGGGCGGAATCGTCGAGTTTTTCCCAGCGGCTGAAGGTGTTGGCGATGGTGATGAGGCACTTCGGGAAGAGGCCGGTGGGCTGGCCGGTCTTGCCGTCGATATCGAGATAGACGGGATCGGTGCGGAGCTTTTCCTTGGTGATTTTTCCGCCGAGCGAGCGGATGGCTTGAACGAGGGTGAGCTTGCCTGTGGCGACGAGTTCGAGGATTTCGGTGGCGTGTTTGTCCCCTTCCTCGTCCTTGGTGATTAGGGTGTCCAAGCGGGATTCCTCGCTCGTTTCCGCGCTGCCTAGCAGGAGGCGGCGGAGGCTGGTTCCCTG
>JBDSNC010000172.1:0-56941 GCA_039915545.1 Luteolibacter sp. | reverse complement strand
GGCAGGCTCGCTCATGGAGACGAGCTGAAACCACCGGACCGGGGAAAACAAGACCCGTTTCCCGTAATCCGATTGGAGTGAAGGACTTGCTTGCCTCGGGCCGTTTTCAACCTTTAGTTGCCCGCGCAACAGGGCGCGCCCAGCCCACTCTTCAAGCCTGATGAACCATGAATTGCTGATCCTTGTCTGCGAAGCGATCGCAGTCTATTTCCTCGTTCTCTTCGCCCACTCGCTGCGCGGCCGCCTCGGGCTGTCCCACTTTTACGCGCTCATCGGCAGCCTCACCGCCATCATGGTCTGGACCACGGACGCCGGGGTAAGGGTTCAGTTGCTCGGAATGTCACTGATGGTCGGCTCCACGGTTTTCTACACGGCGCTGCTCCTCGGGGTGTTCGTGGTGTATGTCTTCGACGGCCCGCGCGCGACACGGATTGCGATTTCCACGATCATCGGCGTCTCGATCATGGTGCCGATCGTCACGATGGTCCTGCACTGGCAGATCCGCCTCGCTGGACCGTTAGAATCGAGTTATTTCCCACCGCAAAGCCTGCGCATCTACACAGCGTCGATTCTGGCGGCATTCGCGGATCTGATTTTTCTGGCGATGGCGTGGGAGTTTCTGGGCAAGCCGGAGTTCAAGGTGAAATTGTGGGTGCGCGCCTTCCTCACCTTGTTAGGCGTGCTGTGGCTGGACGTGGTGTTGTTCGCCTCCGGGGCGTTTGCAGGAAATCCCGAATACCTCCACATCATGGCGGGAACCTTCGTCAGCCGGCTGGCGATCAGCCTTTTCGCCTTTCCCTTCCTCTATCTCTACCTCACCTGGCAGAACCGGAAACACGGCATGGAAATGGAACACCGCCCGGTGCTCGCCATCCTCAAGGAGGTCTCCGAGGTGCGTCTGGAACTGACGCTCGCCCAGCAGGAAATCGAGCGGCGCAAGCAGTTGGAGAAGGAGAACGAGAACCTGATCGAATCGCTGAAAAAAGCCGTTCAGGAGGTAAAAACCCTGCGCGGCATCCTCCCCACCTGCTCTTACTGCAAGGACATCCGCGACGAGGAAGGCGAGTGGCACCAGCTCGAAGCCTACATCCAGCGTCACAGCGAGGCGAAGTTCAGCCACGGCATCTGTGATTCGTGCGCGGAAAAACATTTCCCGCAATACGACCTCACCCGGTGAACCAGGGCGATTATCAGATTCACGAGCTGCATGGTTCGCAAACCGGCCCCTGGCTTGACGCGCTGGGCGGACTGCGCATCCGGGTTTTCCGCGAGTATCCCTATCTCTACGACGGCTCGCTGGAATACGAACGCGACTACCTGAAGATCTATCAAGAATCCGCTGGCAGCCTGGTGGTGATCGTCACGGGTCCGCGCGGCGAGGCGGTGGCGGCGACGACCTGCCTGCCGATGATCGAGGAAGCTCCGGAATTTCAAGCGCCATTCATTGCCCAAGGTTTCGACCTCGGAGAAATCATGTATTTCGGCGAAAGTATCGCTCTCACCGAATGGCGCGGCCGCGGACTGGGCAAGGAGTTTTTCCTCCGCCGCGAGGCTCACGCGCGCCGGATGGGGCTGAAATTCACCACGTTCTGCGCCGTCGATCGGGCGGCCGACCATCCCTTGCGCCCCGCGGATTACCGGCCGTTGGATGATTTCTGGAAATCCCGCGGCTACGTGAAACAACCCTCACTGCAAACCTCCTTTACTTGGAAGGAAATCGGCGAGGAGCGCGAATCACCCAAGACAATGACTTTCTGGATGAAGTCGCTGGCCTGACTTCCCGCTTGCCGTGCCGCTGCGGTCCTGAGATCACCCGCGCATGAAATCACTCATTCAGGGCTACTACGCCGCTTTCAATTCCGGAGACCGCGAAGGCATGCTCGCCTTGCTGACAGAGGATATCGTCCACGAAATCAACGAAAGCACTACGGAGAAGGGAAAGGCAGCATTCCGCGAATTCCTCGGACGCATGGACCGCAGCTATCAGGAAACGGTGGAGGACCTCGTCGTTTTCACCTGTGACGATGAATCCCGGGCCGCCGCCGAGTTTTTCATCCGCGGCAAATACCTCGCCACCGACGCCGGACTGCCCGAAGCCACCGGTCAGACCTATCACCTCCGGGTCGGCGCGTTCTTCGACCTGCGCGACGGGGAAATCTCCCGCGTCACCAACCACTACAACCTTCAGTCCTGGCTGCGGATGGTCGGAGCCTGAGCGAATTACCTCGCTAGTTCCCCCACTCTCGCGCTCTTGGGATGAGTGGAAGCCCTGATCGACTCGATGGACCAGTATGGCTGGGCGACAATGCCCGGATGCATGGGCAATGACGACTCACGCCGCCTCAGGAACGAATGCGGGGCCGCCTGTGAAAATGGAGATTTCAGACGCGCCGGTGTCGGACGCGGAAACACCCTGGAAATCCGCGAAGATATCCGGCGCGACCATATCCTCTGGCTGCAACCCGGCGAGGCTTCCGTCGAGCAGGAAGCCTATCTCGCAAAACTCGAACTCCTGCGCCTCGCTCTCAACCGGCGGTTTTTCCTCGGCCTGTTCGATTTCGAAGGCCACTTCGCGATCTATCCGGAAGGCGCGTTTTACAAGCAGCACCTCGACCGCCATGCCGGCACCAGCGAACGCATCATCACCGTCATTCTCTACCTGAACGAGCACTGGCAGCCCGGCGATGGCGGCGAATTGAAACTGCAAACCACCGTCGGCGAGAAAGACGGAGCCTTCGAATTGATCGAACCGCAGATGGGCACACTCGTCTGTTTCCCATCCGGCGACTACTGGCACGAGGTTCTCCCTGCCATCAAATCGCGCATGAGCATCACCGGCTGGTTCCGGCAGAGGGCTTGAATTGTTAGGTGAATGGATTTCTGAATCTCACCAGTGTCGTGTAAAGCTTAACGTGGCGGACAGCGTGTGTAAACGTGGTTGATGCGTCTCGCAGCAACGAGGCCCTTTGCGGGACGTTGCGGCGAGACGCCACAACCACGCTGGGCACCGCCATCCGCCAATCTGAGTTTTACGCAACACTAGCACTGATGCCTTCCTTCCGCTGTCCGGAGTTCAAGGTTTACCTTGTCTTCCGGAAGAACACGCTGAAGCCGTGAACTCCGGACAGATTTCCCGTGATAAACGCATCAGTCAGCCTGATCCGTCGCTCAACCCGGGTGGACCGTAGGACTACCTACTTTCACCGGATTCAGACGAGTCAGCAGAACGATCAACGGCAGAGCCATCAGCGGAGACAGTATGAAACCCAGCGCCGCGCCCAAGCTCAGATTCAGAATCACATTCGGAGAAACAGGAGCATCCGTGATTTGCGGATCTTCGTGAACATCGACACCAATGAATGGCGACTTTCGGAGGACACTTGCTTCTGCCTGTTTGAGTTTCATCTGTTGGAGAAGAGCCTGATCCGCTTCCAAATCTTTCTTGGCATCGGCGTAATCCGGACCACCTCCAAACCTGATTTTCGGAACGGGATCAACTGGAATAGGATCAACCGGAATAGGAATTGTTCGGAGCACCTTTGTCCGCTCTTCCACCTTTTCCTCTTGCTCTTTCACCGCCTTGTTCAACTCAGCCAAGCGGCTTTTTTCAACCGCATCTGTAATACCAGCGCGATAATTTCGATACGCCCTCGCGACTTCAGCCGTGATATCCCGTGCATCTTCCTTGTCGGTATGCCTTACCCGGATGGAAATCAGATCGGTCCCCCGGATATTCTGTGTATTCACGATCCCCTTCAGAATTCGGATCGCCGTTTCCCTGTCCATCGACCACTTGTTCACGAGTTCGAGTGTGTCCACGACCTGCCCCAACGAATCGTGGTTCTTGATCATTTCAAACTGCGTGCCAAAAAATTGCGGTGTCATCGCAGAGGATGGGGACGACCCATCCAGCGGCTTCACCTCGATGATGGCTTCGCTTTCGTATTTTTTCGGCATCACGTAAGTGACGACACATGCAATCAGAAATCCAATGACTGGACCAACCACGGCTGCTCCGAGTAAAATCCAGCCAGTGCGCTTTTGCATGAAGGCACGATGGACATTCTGCTAGCGATGGCAACCGATTAAGCAGGACCGCACTTTTCACGACCCGGCTGAACCGGAGATCCCTCCCTTAGCGGCCGCCTTTTTTCACCCAGGAATCTTTCAGCGCGACGGTGCGGTTGAAAACAGGCTTTCCGGGCTGGTGGTCGATAGAATCGGCAACGAAGTAGCCGGTGCGGTCGAACTGGCAGGAAAAGCCGGGCTCCACGGTGGCAAGCGACGGCTCGATTTTCGCGGTGATAGATTTCAGCGAATCCGGGTTGAGCACGCTCATGAAACCGCCTTCCGCGCCGTCGGGATCCTCCACCGTGAAGAGGCGGTCGTAGAGGCGGACCTCGCCATCGACGCCGGTGGCGACGTCCACCCAATGGATCGCGGCCTTGCAGACAACGCCTTCCGGCGTATCAGCGCCGACGGTGCCGGGAAGGATTTCCGCGCGGATGACGTTGATGGTTCCATCAGCATCCTTTTCAAAACCGGTGCACCGGATGATGTGGCCGCCCTTCAGACGGACGTAGCGGTCGGGGCCGAGGCGGAAGAATTTCTTCTCGGGCACTTCCATGAAATCCTCGCGTTCGATCCAGACTTCGCTGGAAATCGGAATATCGCGGTTGCCCATATCCGGGTTCTGCGGGTGGTTCGCGACCTCGGCAGTGCCGAGCGGTTCGGCGGACCAGTTTTCGAGAACGACTTTCACCGGATCCAAAACGGCCATACGGCGTGGCGCGGATTGATTGAGGAAATCCCTAACGTCGAATTCCAACAGCGCGACGTCGGTGGTGCCGTTGAACTTGGTGATGCCCACGCGCTTGCAGAAATGCACCACCGCTTCCGGCGGATAGCCGCGGCGGCGGAGGCCGGAGATGGTGGGCAGGCGCGGATCGTTCCAACCGCCGACGTGGCCGCCCTGCACGAGTTCGAGCAGCTTGCGCTTGCTCATGACGGTGTATGTCAGGTTGAGGCGGGCGAACTCGATCTGGCGCGGCTTGCTGGGCACCGGGCAGTTGTCGATGAACCAGTCGTAAAGCGGGCGGTGGTTTTCAAACTCCAGCGTGCAGAGCGAGTGGGTGATGTGCTCCAGCGCATCCTCTAGCGGATGGGCGAAGTCATACATCGGATAGATGCACCAGGCATCGCCGGTGTTGTGGTGATGCGCGTGCATGATCCGATAGAGAACGGGATCGCGCAGGTTCATGTTCGAGGAGGCGAGATCGATCTTCGCACGGAGCACGGCACCGCCTTCACTGTATTCGCCTGCCTTCATGCTGGCGAAGATCGCGAGATTTTCCTCCACCGTGCGGGCGCGTCCCGGCGTGGGCGTGCCGGGAGTAGTCAGATTACCGCGCAGGGCACGCATTTCCTCTGCAGACTGGGTTTCGACGTAGGCGAGGCCTTGTTTGATGAGATGGATCGCGCAGTCGTGGAAGAACTGGAAGTAGTCGCTGGCGAAATAGAGGTTCTCCGCCCAGTCGAAGCCGAGCCATTTCACGTCCGCCTTGATGCTCTCGACGTATTCGGTTTCCTCTTTCTCCGGGTTCGTGTCGTCGAAGCGGAGGTGGCACTTCGCACCGGAGCCCGCGTTTTCGAGAGCGATGCCGAAGTTCAGACAGATCGACTTCGCATGGCCGATGTGAAGGTAGCCGTTAGGTTCGGGCGGAAAACGGGTGATCGTGGTGGCGTGTTTGCCGGTGGCAAGGTCGTCGGCGATGATCTCGCGGATGAAGTCGAGCTTTGGAGTGATGGGATCGGACATTGGAAGAAGTTGAGAGTTGATGGTTGAGCGTTGAGAGTCGAAAAAGATGAAAGAGGCGGCGAAAGGAGGCGAAAGGAGGCGAAAGGAGGCGAAATACTTTCTCTCAACTCTCAACCATCAACTCTCAACTTCTCCGCTATTTCGCCAGCTCTGTAAGCAGCGCCTGATTCAAACGAATGCCCGCTTCGAAGTTCTCGACCGGAAAATTTTCGTTAGGCGCGTGGACCTGGGCATCGGAAAGCGCGAGACCGAGCAGCAGCGTGTCCGAGCCGAGGATGTCGCGGAAGGTCTGCACGATCGGGATGCTGCCGCCTTCGCGGATGAGGACGGGCTCGGCTTCGAAGGCGACGCGCAGGGCCTGTTGGGCGGCGAGGCCGAATTTTGAATTCGGATCGGTGACGTAGGGTTTGCCGTCGTGGCCGACCCGCACCTCGACTTCCACACCGGGCGGACAATGCCATTCGAGGTGGTTCTGGACCTTCGCGATGATGTCTTTCGGGCTTTGGTCAGGAACGAGGCGGAAGGAAAGTTTCACAAATGCCTCGGCCGGCAGAACCGTCTTCGAGCCCTCCCCCTGATAGCCGCCGCCGATGCCGTTCACTTCCGCGGTCGGACGGGCCCAGGTGCGTTCGGCCGACGAATAGCCGGGCTCGCCGAACAGGCCGGGAGAGCCGGTGACTGCTAGAAAATCCGCGTCGCTGACACCGGGGATGTTCGCCCACATTTCGCGTTCCCACGGTTCGAGCGGGCGGACCTGATCATAAAATCCTTCGACAGCGACCCGCCCGTCGAGCGTGTGCAGGCTGGAGACGAGATGCGCCATCGCGGCTGCCGGATTCGCCACGGCACCGCCGAAAAGCCCCGAATGCAGATCCACTTTCGGACCGCGCAGGACGGCTTCGCAACAGGCGATGCCGCGCAGGCCGTAGCCGAGCGTGGGCACTCCCGGGGCGACCATGCCGGTATCGGAAATGGCGACGACGTCGCACTTCAGCTCGTCGCAATGATGGAGCAGGAACGAAGCAAGGTTCGGGCTGCCGATTTCCTCCTCACCCTCGAACAGGAAAATCAGGTTCAGCGGCAGCTCGCCCTGCTCGCGCAACGTTTTCTCCACGCCTAACACGTGCGCCATCATCTGGCCCTTGTTATCGGTGGCTCCGCGCGCCCAGATTTTCCCGTCACGGATGACGGGCTCGAACGGATCGCTCGTCCACAGACTCAGCGGATCGACCGGCTGCACGTCGTAGTGACCATAGATCAGCACCGTGCGGCGGCCCGTCACATAAACGTTCCTCGCGATGACGACGGGATGCTTCGGCGTATCGTGGAGCTCGGTGGTCAGCCCCATTTCCTTGAGTTTGGAAATCAGCCACTCCGCGCAGGCCCGGACGTCGCCAGCGTGGCTGGAGTCGGTCGAGATGCTCGGGAAGCGCAGGAACGAAAACAGATTTTCGAGTTCGGGAGTCACGAGGCTATGCTTGCCGCTACCCCACCGTGATCGCAAGACGAATTCGTCCGAAATATCACCTCACAGCTCGTCCACCGGAATCACGTCAACCGCCACGGCGAGACGCTGGCCGCCCGCGCCGAGGGTGACGCCGCGCAGCGGGCTGACGTCGGAAAAGTCCCTGCCCCACGCCACCGTGATGTGGCGCTCGCCGGGAAGAAGGTTGTTTGTCGGGTCCGTGTCGATCCAGCCCGCGGCTTCCCCGCAGAAAACGGAGACCCAGGCATGCGACGCGTCCGCCCCGGTGAGCCGGACTTTCCCGGGCGGCGGCGCGGTTTCCAGATAGCCGCTGACGTAGCGCGCGGGCAGGCCGAGCGACCGCACGCAGGCCAGCATGAGATGGGCGAAATCCTGACACACACCCGCGCGCTTTTTCAACACTTCGGAAACCGGCGTGGTCACGTCGGTGGCCCGCGGGTCGAATTTAAAATCCCTGAAAATCCGGTCTGTCAGCCCGAGCACCGCCTCCAGCACCGGTCGGCCGGGAGGAAATTCCGCACGCGCGTAGCTGGCGTATTCCCCGCCCACCGGCACCATCGGCGAGGCGAAGCGGAACGCCCCCGCCTCCGATCCCGGCGTGAGTTTTTCGATCTGGCAGGCATTCCTAACCACCTCCCACGAAGGCGTCGAAGCCGGTTCGGGATGGTTCGTCGGAAACACCTCCACCAGGCTGCGCGCGATGACGTCCAGCTCTTCATGTTTCCCCTCGATCTCGAAATAACTCGTGATGTTTCCATACGAATCCACATGCACGCCGCGACCGACCGGAACCGGCTGGATCTCCAGCTCGTGCCACGGACAACGCTGGCCCGGCAGCGTGCGCGGGGCGAGCCTCGCGAGGTGATGGGAAACCGTCACCGCACCTTCGTAGGTGTATCTCGTGCGATGGATGAGGCGGTATTTCACGATAGAAAAAGTTAGTAAACGCGCCGCACCGAGTGGCTGAAGTAGTGCTGGGTGAGCAGGTCCGAGAAAATCTCCAGGGAAGAGAACATCTCCTTCAGTTCCGGAGCATCGGGAACCTTGGGATCGTCGAAGCGCTGGTCCATTGTCAGGAGGTGCCCGCGGATCGTCGGCAGCAGGCCGAATTCCGGGTCTCCGGCGAACTGCACGATCTCCATGCGGATGATGTGGAACTGGAACGCGACCGAACGCGGGTTGGTCCTATCCAAAAATATCAGGTCTGTGACGGCATCGAGCTGGGGCCGCGAGAAATGGCGGCGGCGGTAGGTCATCACGCTGTCGCAGGTTTCCAACAGAGGGTCGAGCACCGGCGTCTCACCTTCCCCTTCGAGCGCGGCCGTGCGCAGCAGCGAGAGCCCGCCGAGCGCGCGTTCGATCCGGCGTCCCACTTCGAGGAAACGCCAGCCCTGGCCGCGTGTCATGTTTTCCGCCTCCATCCCGGCGAAGGCCGCGAGGTGAAGGACCAGCGTGTCGAGCGTGCGCAGGAGATCCGCCGCGCCGGGAACTGCCGCCGGCGGGTGGACGATGCCTTCGAGGCGGTTGAAAAAGCGCCAGGTGTCGTCGGACAGGCGGTCGCGCGCGGCAGCGGCGTTGAGCAGCAGCGAGCGTGTGAGGCTGGGAATTCCTCCGCGTGCCGATTGGTCGTGAATCAGGCCCGAGAGGGTTTTCAACGTCTGCGCCGGATGAATGATGACATCTTTCGGCACCAGATGGGTGCCACGGATCAACGACAGACAAGCCCCCAACTGCTCTTGTTGGAGACGCCCCGCCTCACCGCTGAGGCAGCGCAGCGTCACCCGCAGCAGGCGCGTGGCGAACTCGATGCGCTCTGCATATCGCCCCACCCAGAACAACTGCTCGGCGATCCGGCTCGGCACTTCCGATGCCGCCGGGTGGCGGTCCTTGTGCGCACGCGGCGATTTCACGTCCATCTTGGTCATGAAATCCGCCGTTTGGTCGCAAACCCAGACATCCTTGGTGAATCCAGCATGTCCCGGCCACAACTGCGGCGGTTGCGCGGATTTCCCGACCCGTGCCAACCCGCCCGGCAACACAACCGGGCCATCTGTGGCATTCAGCGTGAACGCCCGCCAGACGATCGCCCGCTGGCGGATACCTCGCTGTTCGAGCGACGGGGCCTCGCTGGGTGCGACGTCGAGCTGGGCGACAAAATCATACGGCCTTTCCTCGATCACGGCGGCCCAATGCTTGCGGGCGCTCGGCGAGAGATTGGCACAGCGGATCGGCAGCAGCGGATCACGGTTGAAGGCGGGCAGGAGAATGTAGCGGTGAAGCTGGTCCATCACGCGGCGGCGGATGTCCGGTTGGCTGAGCCACCAGGTCTCCACAAAGGGCAGCTTGATTTCCTCACCCAACCATTTCCGACAGATTCCCGGCAGGAAAGGCATCAGAGCGGGCGTCGAGGCGAATCCGGCACCGGGTGCATTCACGAGAGCCACGTTTCCGGTGCGCCAGGATTCGATCATTCCGGGAACCCCACCGCGGCCGTGGGCACCATGTTCGAGCGGATCGATCCCGTCGTCATCGATCCGGCAAACCACGCCGTCGATCCGCCGCAATCCGGATAGAGTCTTCAAAAACAACCGCCGCTCGCGCACCGTCAGGTCAGCCGGCTCCACCAGGGGAAATCCGAGCAAGCGCGCCTTGTAGGCGTGCTCGAAATACGACGGATGCCGGTAACCGGAAGTGAGGAAAACCACGTTCGCCATCTTGGTGCGCGACGGGGCCAGCAACTGGAGCGTGCCCCGTTCAAGGTCGAAAAAGTGCCCCAGCCTCGCCACCCGCAGCGACTCGAACGACTCGGGCAGCAGGTTCGACGTCACGTTGCGGTTTTCCAAAACCTGGCCGAGCCCGCCGGGAGCCGCGCCAGTGTGGTCCCGCAGGACCGTCCACTCTCCGCTCGGCAAGCGCACGAGATCGCAGCCGGAAGTGACGAGAAAATGCCCGCCCAGCGGCTGCACGCCGCGCGAGTATTGCAGGAATGCAGGACTGGAATGCACCAGATCCGGCGGAATAAGTCCCTCACGCAGAAGTTGTTGCGGACCGTAGAGATCCGCCAGCACCATGTCGATCAGGCGGATCCGCTGGGCCAACCCGGCGGAAACATGCGTCCAGTCCGCAGGCGGAATCAGCAGCGGGACCGGATCCAGCTCATACGGCTGCCCTGCCCCGCCGACGTCGCTGTAAACGTTGAAGGTCGTGCCCAGATCCTCGATCATCCGGTTCGCCGCAGCGGCAATCCCGCTGCGGTCTTCCGAGCTCCAGCGCAGGATTTTCGCGCTCAGATTCTGCCAATGGGGCCGGATCAGACCGCGGGAATCGATCATCTCATCCCAAACGGCAGGCGCGGCAGCGGTGGATTGCTGCTGCGTCTGGGCAGGATTGGTGCGGAAGCTTTCAGCCATGAGACAGGGGATCCTCGTACGCAGACGAGACACACAGGCTCTATGGGATCATCCGCAAGTCCAGCGTGAAGGGAAAATCCGGGCTAATAGGTGCCTCGCGCGCCTCCATTTTCCCACCGGTATGACCGTGTGGGAAGAAGCGGGCGAGCCTGCGGGATTCGGCTTCGTAGGAATTGACGGGGAAAGTCTCGTGGCTGCGGCCGCCGGGGTGCGTCACGAAATACGTGCAGCCACCGACGGAGCGTTCGTTCCAAGTGTCGAGAAGATCGAAAACCAACGGCGCGTGGACCGGGATGGTCGGGTGCAGGCAGTTCGGCGGCTGCCATGCGCGGTAACGCACACCGGCCACGAATTCACCATGCACGCCGGTGGGGCGCAGTGGGATCCGGATGCCGTTGCAGGTGACGAAATGGCGCTCGCCGGTCATGCCGCGGACGAGGACCTGCATCCGCTCGACCGAACTATCGACGTAACGCACGGCGGAACCGGCGCCGCCTTCCTCGCCGAGGACGTGCCAAGGCTCGATCGCGTGGCGCATTTCCACTTCGATGCCGCGCTGGGTGAATTCCCCGATTCTCGGGAAACGGAACTCCAGGTGCGGCGCAAACCAATCTTCCTCGATCCAATAGCCGTGCTCGCGCAGGTCGCCCAGGACATCGGCGAAATCCTGCCAGACGAAATGCGGCAGCATCCAGCGGTCGTGGATCTCGCTGTCCCAACGGACGAGCGGCTTGGTGTAAGGCTCGTTCCAGAACCGCGAGACCAGCGCGCGCAGCACGAGGTGCTGGGCGAGACTCATCTGGTAGTGAGGCGGCATTTCGAAATTCCGCATTTCCAACAGACCGAGGCGGCCGGTCGAGCTGTCCGGGCTGTAGAGCTTGTCAATGCAGAACTCGGCGCGGTGCGTGTTGCCGGTCGGATCGATCAGCAGATTGCGGAACGCGCGGTCCACCTGCCACGGCAACGGTGTGTCACCGCCTTCGAGGGTTTTGAACGCGACTTCAATTTCGTGAATGGAATCGTTGCGCGCCTCATCCACCCGCGGAGCCTGCGAGGTCGGGCCAACAAAGAGGCCGGAAAACAGATAGCTCATCGACGGATGATGATTCCAGAAAGTGATCATGCTCCGCAGCAGGTCCGGACGCCGCAGCAGCGGGCTGTCCGACGGGGTTTCGCCACCGATGATGATGTGGTTGCCGCCGCCTGTGCCGCAGTGGCGGCCGTCGATCATGAATTTTTCCGTCACGAGACGGCAGAGGTGCGCTTCCCGATAGAGGGTGGACGTGTTGTGAACGAGCTCTTTCCAAGACGCGGCGGGCTGGAGGTTCACCTCGATCACGCCGGGGTCCGGAGTTACCTTCACCACGGACAAGCGCGGATCGAATTCCGGCGGCGTGCCTTCGAGGACGACCGGCATTTTCAGCGCCTTCGCGACTTTCTCGACGGTGGCGACGAGATCGAGGAAATCCTCGGTATCGTCCACCGGCGGGAGGAAAAGATGCAGACGGCCGAGGCGCGGCTCGATGCAGAGCGCGCTGCGGGTCACCCACGCGGCAGATTCCTGCACGGCGGGCTTGCGTTCCCACGGGCGGGCCGTGGTCGGACTTGCGGCGGGCGCAGCGCCGGCTGCGGTTTTACCGGCGAGACCGGCCTGCCCTTTGGCAGAGAGAACCTGGCGTTCGGTAGTGCGCTCCGAATCACGCCGCTGATAGGCCAGCACACTGCTAGGCTGCGCGGGCAGCGGTGCGAGGCTGCGGGTCGGGTCGTTAGGAATGTGCCACGGGAATTCGGATTCCTTCACCCACGGCAGCGAGTCGAGCGGCAGGCGGTAGCCCATCGGCGAGTCACCCGGCAGCAGGAAAAGCGTTTCATCGCGGAGGAACCACGGACCACTCGTCCAGCGCAGACCGGAGGCCGTCATGCGGCGCTCGAGAGGAAGGGCATAGCCGACCGTTTCATCGATGCCCTGCGCGAACAAACGGGCGAAGCGGTCGCGCTCCAACTTGTCCTTCAGGTTCGATTTGAGCGGATCAACGTTGGTCGGCAGGCGGCGTTCGCGCCACATGTAGTAGAAAACGTCCTCGTAGGCCGGAATCAGCCATTTTTTGTCAGCTCCGAGAGCGCTGGCGAGGGCGTCTCCGAAAAGTTTCGCGTGGGTGGCATCGTAGTCGTATTCCTTGGATTCATCGGCGATGAGCGAGGCGTCCTCCCAGATCGGCTGGCCGTCCTTGCGCCAGTAACAGGCGAGCGACCAGCGCGGCAGCATTTCACCGGGATACCATTTCCCCTGACCGTAGAACAACAGCCCGCCGGGTGCGAATTCCGCGCGCAGGCGCTTGATCAACTGGCCTGATAGAAGCCGCTTGTTCGGCCCCATCGCGGCGGTGTTCCATTCGTCGCCATCGAAATCGTCCATCGAGATGAACGTCGGTTCGCCGCCCATCGTCAGGCGCACGTCCATCGCGTCGAGGTCGGCATCGATCTGCTCGCCGCATCTTTGGATCTCCTCCCATTGGGAATCGTTGTATGGCAGCGTGGTGCGGGGCGATTCGTAAATCCGCGTCACCGTCATTTCGTGCTCCATCGTCGTCTCGCACGGCTCGACGGCCCCCGTCACCGGAGCGGCGCTCGTCGGATCCGGCGAGCAGGCAAGTGGAATGTGCCCCTCACCGGCGAGAAGGCCGGACGTGGGATCGAAGCCGATCCATCCGGCACCCGGCAGATAAACTTCCGTCCACGCATGGAGGTCGGTGAAATCCACTTCCGAGCCGACCGGCCCGTCGAGCGATTTCACGTCCGGCTTGAGCTGGATCAGGTAGCCGGAAACAAACCGTGCCGCCAGCCCGAGGTGCCGCAGCAGGGCCACCAGCAACCACGCCGAGTCACGGCACGATCCCGAGGCTTTTTCCAGAGTCTCCTCCGGTGCCTGCACGCCGGGCTCGAGGCGGATCTTGTAAGCGATCGCCTCCTGCAGCGCGGAGTTCATTTCGACCATCACGTCGATCGTCCGGCCTTTTGTGCCCTTGAATCGCTCGATCAGTTTGGAAAGCAGAGGTCCGGGCTCTTCCAGCTTCAGGAACGGCGCGAGTTCGTGCGCCATGTCCGCCTCGTATTTGAAAGGGTAATTCTCGGCGCTCTCCTCCAGGAAGAAGTCGAAGGGGTTCAGCACCGACATCTCGACCACCAGGTTCACCTCGATGTCCAACCGCGCCATTGGCTCCGGAAACATCAGCCGTGCCAGATAATTCGCCTGCGGATCCTGCTGCCAGTTGAGGAAATTCTCGCCCGGGCCCACTTTCAGGCTGTAGGCCAGAATGTTCGAGCGGCAATGCGGGGCGGGCCTAAGTCTCACAACGTGAGGGCCATGACCGATCGGCCGTTCATACTGATAGCTGGTCCGGTGATGCAGGGCGACGTGGATCGACATAAGGGTGTCCGGCTGTTTAGCAACTTCGGTGCCGTTTTGCTACCAAACTCGCCACCTTTCCCGGAGAAAGCTAAAACCCGCCTGATATCAGTCACTTGCCATCCCGGAACAGCCTGGAAAAGCCTCGCCAACGCCGGGTTTCCCAGGCGTCATTCCGCCGTGCCGCAGCCCATTTTCGAAATCAGAAACGCGCGTGTCTGGAGAGGTGAAACACTCGCCCTGCGCGATTTCTCGCTCACCCTGATCCACGGCGAGAGCGTCGCCATCCTCGGCCCGAACGGTGCGGGAAAAAGCTCGTTTCTCAAGCTGCTCACCGGAGAGGTCCGGCCCGAGGCCGATCCGGCCACCAGCTGCCGTTTGTTCGGCGAAGAACTTTGGTCGCTGGAAGAACTCCGCCATCGCATCGGCGTGGTAATGCCCGAGGAAGTGGCGCGGTTCGACGGCGATGAACTCGCCCGCGACGCCGTGCTTTCCTCCCTGCGCGGAGCCTACGGCCGTACCCGCGACATGCGGTTTTCCCAACAGGACAAAGCTGCGGCGCAGGCAGCCATGGAAATGATGGGTGTGATCCCCCTCGCCCATCGAGAGTTCGGCACGCTTTCCTCGGGCGAGCGACGCCGCATCCTGATCGCCCGCGCACTGGTCCATCAGCCGGAAGTCCTGGTGCTCGACGAACCGTCCACCGCGCTCGATTTCGCCGCCGCCCTCACGCTGACGGCCACGCTGCGAACCTTGATTCATCAGGGCAAGGACCTCGTGCTCGTCACCCACCATCCGGGTGAGATTCCGCCGGAAATCGAGCGCGTCATCCTGCTGCGCGACGGCCGTGTTTTCGCTGATGGAGTCAAGCGGAAAATTCTGACCTCCGCCCTGCTGGGCGAGCTCTATCAAGTCAAACTCAGGACCACCTGGTCCGGCGGCTGGTGCGACGTCCGCCCGGCCTGATCAGCGCGGTTGTTGGAACTGCGCGAAAGTCTCGCAGGAAAGCCGGTCAATCGCCGTGTGGTGCATTTCCAACAGCGTGTCGTGCAGCGGGCAGTGGGGTCCGATCCCGCACCAGTTCGGGCCGAACGGACACATCACGCGCTCGTTCGGGTCTTCGAACAGTTTCACCACATCGAACAAGGTGATCTCCGCCGCCGGCCGCGCGAGTCGGTAACCGCCGCTCGGCCCCGGAGTTCCGGTGACGATCCCCGCGCGTGACAGGATCGTCAGGATTTTCGCGATCAACTGCCGCGAAATTTCACGGGATTCCGCGATCTCGGCGCTGCCCGCCAGGCGTGATGCCGCCGACACGGCGGCCAGGTAACTGACGGCGGCGATACCGGCTTGGGCCAATTTGCTGTAGGTGAACACGGAAGGAAAGTGGGGTGAAAGTGCTTTCGCGTCGATGGCCGATTGGCCTCCGACGCAGGGAAACGTAAGCAATCTCCGAATTAACGAAAGTTTTTTCTTTATTTAGCCCGCATTCTGTCAGATGGTTGAAACAGCCACCACCATGAACGCCCCAGATCTCGAAATCCCCCAACTCCCCGACATCGCCGGACGCCCCGATCTGGTGCGTCTGGTGGACCACTTCTACGGCAAGGTGCGGGCCGACGGACAGCTCGGTCACGTGTTCGACGAAGTGGCGCAAGTGCAATGGGAAAGCCACCTGCCGAAGCTTTACGACTTCTGGGACAGCGTGCTTTTCCGCGCCGGAACGTTCCGAGGAAATCCCATCGCCATCCACGCGAAGCTCGCCCCGCTGACGGACATGGGTTGGCCGTTGTTCGAGCGTTGGCTGGAAATTTTCCGAGCGTCGGTGGCGGAGTTGTTCAGTGGGGAACGCGCCGGTCACATCGTCCGCTGCGCCGAGGACATGGCGAACGTCATTTTCAGCCGCATCCACGGCGTGAGGGATCCCCGCTTCGATCCCGCCCGGCTCACTGCGGAGCAAACCGCCCGATAGGCCGTCTATCGAACTAACGTAAATTCCTGACTCTGAAAATCCAACCCGTCAACCCATGAAAAAATCCCGTCACGCGTTCGCCGCCCTGCTGCTGGCCGGAGTGCTTCCCCTCCACGCCCAGGAAGGACCGGCCGCCGCATCACCGAACCCCTCCCAGCCGAAAATAGTCGATCCCGAGGCGATCGGCGAGGAACACGCGGTGCTGACCAGCGCACCGATGGTGCCACCGCCGATCACTCGCAAGACGCCGACAAAGGTCATCGTGAACCTGGAGGTGATCGAAAAAGTCAAACGCATGGCCGACGGCGTCGAGTATCTCTTCTGGACCTTCGGCGGTGATGTTCCGGGAAGTTTCATCCGCGTGCGCGAGGGCGATTTTATCGAGTTCCACCTCGGCAACAATCCGGCGAGCAAGATGCCGCACAACATCGACCTGCACGCCGTCACCGGCCCCGGCGGCGGCGCTGCGTCTTCATTCACCGCACCCGGCCATCAGTCGCAGTTTTCATTCAAAGCGCTCAATCCGGGACTCTACGTCTATCACTGCGCGACCGCGCCGGTCGGCATGCACGTGGCCAACGGCATGTATGGCATGATCCTGGTGGAGCCGAAGGAAGGCCTGCCGAAAGTGGACCACGAGTATTATGTGATGCAGGGAGATTTCTACACGCAGGGTGCCAACGGCGAGGAAGGATTGCAACCGTTCGACCAAACCAAGGCCCTCAATGAAGAACCGACCTACGTCCTTTTCAACGGCTCGGTCGGCTCGATGGTCGGTGACAAGGCACTCAAGGCCAAGGTTGGTGAAACCGTCCGGCTGTTTGTCGGAAACGGCGGCCCGAACCTGACATCATCGTTCCACGTCATCGGGGAAATCTTCGACAAGGTCTATCAGGAGGGTGGAATCTTACCGACACAGAAGCAGGTTCAAACAACTCTCATCCCCGCGGGCGGCTCGGCGATCGTCGAGTTCAAGACCGAGGTTCCCGGCACCTACATCATGGTGGATCACTCGTTGTTCCGCGCGTTCAACAAGGGAGCGCTCGGCATGCTGAAGGTCGAGGGCCCGGCGAACATGATCGTCTATTCCGGCAAGGAAGTGGACGAGGTTTACATCGGCAGCGCCTTGGGCAACCAGGAATCAAAAATCGCGGAGCTCGAAAAGCAACGTAAGGCGGCGATCGGCGCCGACCCGAAAATCGCCGGACTATCCAAGGATATTTTGATAGAAAAAGGCAGGCGCGTCTATTCACAGACCTGCTTCGCCTGCCACCAACTTACCGGAGAGGGCATGCCGGGCGTGTTTCCGCCACAGGCGAAATCCGATTTCCTGATGGCCGACAAGGACCGTTCGATCCGCACCGTGGTGAAAGGACTTTCCGGTCTTATCAAGGTCAACGGCACCGACTACAACGGCGTGATGCCGCCCGTGCTGCTTAATGACGAGCAGGTTGCCCAAGTGCTCACCTACGTCCGGAATTCGTGGGGCAATGAGGGTGAAATCGTCACTCCCGACGAAGTCCGCAAGGTTCGCGCCGAATGAAATTCATCCTCCATCTGCTGGCATCCATCACTCTCGCGTCGGCGGTGTCCGCATCGCCGCTGGTGAGGATTCCGGCGGGCGTCTACAAGCCGCTGTTCCTCGGGGAGAACGATGCGAAGGAAATCCCCGTCGCGGAGTTTTTCCTCACTTCCGCGCCGGTCTCCAACGGCGAGTTCCTCGAATTCGTTGTCGCGAACCCGCAGTGGCAGCGATCCAAGGTGAAGCGTTTGTTCGCCGATGAAAACTATCTGAAGCACTGGTCGGGCGACACGGATCCCGGCATCGGATGCGACGCAGCCCAACCGGTGACGTGGGTTTCCTGGTTCGCAGCGAAGACCTATGCCGCGTGGAAAGGCGGACGCCTGCCGACCACCGCCGAGTGGGAATGGGTGGCGGGCGCGGGCTTCACCGGAAAGGACGGAAAGAAAGACCCGGAATTCGTCCGCGCTGTCGGCCGATGGTATTCCTCCCCCGCCCCGGCCAAGCTTCCGGCTGCGGGATCGGGCCTCGCCAATTTTTTCGGGATCAAGGACTTGCACGGACTGGTCTGGGAATGGACCAGCGATTTCAACTCCGCCATCGTCACCGGCGACGCGCGCGGCGACACCGGTCTCGAACGCCAGCTTTTCTGTGGCGCGGGGTCGATCGGAGCCAAAGACACGTCCGACTTTCCGGCGTTCATGCGCTTCGGATTCCGCTCCAGCCTCAAGGCCGCCTACACCGTCCACAACCTCGGCTTCCGCTACGCCAAATCGCCATGAAAACCATTTTACCAACATTCATCCTGCTCGTCGGCTTGCTGGCCGCCCGGGAAAATCCGCCCTGCTGCCGCGAGGTGGCGGCGGAGAAACCGCTCGCCGACAAGTCGCTCTATCAACTCGAATCAAAATGGACATCCGACGCCGGCAGCGAGGTGAAACTCGGCATCCTGCGCGGACGGCCGCAGGTGGTGGCGATGTTTTTCGCCAGTTGTGAATATGCCTGCCCGGTCATCGTGGAGAATCTGAGGGAGATCGAGCGCAAGCTGCCGGAAGAATTGCGCGGCAGGGTGGATTTCCTGCTGGTGAGCTTCGACACCGGGCGCGACACCGCCGCGGTACTGCACGCCTACCGCGAAAAACAGGCGCTTTCCGTGAAAAACTGGACGCTGCTGCGCGGCGGCGAGGACGACGTGCGCGAGCTCTCCGCCCTGCTCGGAGTGAACCACAAGAAGGACGCGCGCGGACAATTCTCGCACTCCAACATCATCACCGTGCTCGATGCGGAAGGTGTCGTCGCGTTCCAACAGACCGGCCTCAACAAGGATGCGGCGGAAACCATCGCCGCCCTTCAGAAACTGCCACCAACCAAGCCCGCTCCATGAGTTTCCCTGCCTGCAAACACCGCAAACTCCGCATCCATTCTTCCGTCGCGCCGCTGGTCTGGCTGGGCAACGAACCCTATCGGTTGTTTTTCCTCAGCGGCATCCTGTTCAGCATCGCCGGGGTCGCGATGTGGCCGCTTTTCTACAGCGGGCACCTGCCGTTCTATCCGGGCATCAATCACGCGCGGGTGATGATCGAGGGCTTCGGCGGCGGTTTCGTGGTCGGTTTCATGGGAACCGCCGGGCCGCGCATGCTTTCCGCTCCGAAGCTGAAACCATGGGAACTCATCCCGCTTTTCCTGCTGCATCTCGGCAATGGCGCCGCCCACCTGAGCGGGCATACCATGTTAGGTGACGGATTGTTTCTCGCGCTGCTGGTGGCCTTCGTCCTCTCGCTCGGCACACGCCTGATTTTCCTCCGCAGCGACTGGCCGCCACCGGCGATGCTGCTGGCGGCGGCAGGCCTGTTATGCGGGATCGCGGGCACGCTGATGTGGCTGAACCCGTCGTGGCTCGTGCGTCCCGGATGCCAGCTGCTGGCAGGGCTGCTGCTCTATCAGGGATTCCTGCTTGGACCGGTGATGGGCGTGGGCATCTTCCTTTTCCCCCGGCTGTTGGGAGGAAATTTCGGCGAACCTCAAACAGCACCGGACAAGCGTCGTTCGTTCGTCCAAATGGCAATAACGGCGGCGGTCCTGCTCGCCAGCTTCTGCATGGAGGTGTGGGTGAATCCGGCAGCCGGGCAGATCCTGAGGGTTGGAGCGTTTGTTTTCGCGCTTTCCCGCGTCAGTTGGAAAAGCGCCGCTTCGCCCGGCACGCTCGCCAATGCGCTGCGTTTCTGGTGTCTGCCGCTCGCCATCGGGGGCCTCGCCGCGCCTGCTTTCTTCTATCAGCGCCATATCGCGCTCGACCACCTGCTCTTCATCGGTGGCTTCGGCCTGCTGTGTCTCATCGCCGCCAGCCGCGTGCATTTCGGCCACAGTGGCAGTCTCGCTGATTTTGCGAAGCGCTCTTGGATCGCGCGTATCATCGTCTTCGCCATCGTATTGGCCGCGCTCACCCGGGCTTCGGCGGATTTCATGCCGCGCATCATGATTTCCCACTACAAATACGCGGCATGGTCGTGGGGAATCGGCGCTGCGATCTGGGCGCTCTGGCATGCCCGCAGGTTTTTCAAAAAGGACCCCGACGACGATTGATTCCCAGCGCGCCGGACAAGTCTGCCAATCCCCTATCCTCCTGAAAACCTACGCCACCCCTATTAACGAATTTATTTTCGTTATTTGCGTGCGGGATAGAAAAATCCAGTCAAGAATCACCATGTCATGAGTCATTCAACAATTGTCCATTCGCCAGCAGGCACACCGCTGGCCGACCGCACCGTGGGGGAAATCGTCGCCGAAAGGCCCTCGCAATCGAGAGTATTCCAGGCATTCGGCATCGACTTCTGCTGCAAGGGCGGACGCACCCTTCGCGAAGCCTGTGAGCGCAAGGAAATCGCCCTCGATACCATCATCGATCAACTTGAAGCAGCTGCCAGCGATGCATCCGCTCCCGAGTGGAATCCTGCGGAACTGGAGCCGGAGGCACTGGCTGCTTACATCGTCGAAAAGCACCACCAATACGTCCGCACCGAGCTACCGAGGTTGCATGCGATGGCGGCCCGTGTCGCCCACGTGCACGGCGGCCACACACCTTCGCTGGTGGAGGTGTTCGAAGTCTTCCAAGGGCTGTCGGACGAATTGTCAGAACATTTGCTCAAGGAAGAGATGATCCTTTTCCCTGCGATCACGGCGATGAGCCATGGCCAACCGGCCCCTATCACTGTGGACGGCCCTATCAGCTGCATGCTCCGCGAGCACGATGACGCGGGGCAGGCCATGGCTAAAATCCGAGAGCTGACGAACGGTTTCCACCCACCCGCCGAGGCCTGCAACACCTACCGCGCGCTGTTCGCCGGATTACAGGAATTTGAAGAGGACCTGCACACCCACATCCACCTCGAAAACTCCGTGTTGTTCCCCAGCGCACGCGCCATGGCCGAGGCACAGGTGTGATCTTCCACCGATCATGCCGGACAAGCTCGTCTCACCTCGAGCCGGGCTTGCCCATTTGTGCGAAAACGCGGGATCACTCTCAATCCACCTTCTTCTCCGGCACCACCAGCGTCATGCCCTTGAGCAGGCGGCAGAATTCCTTTTTCACCAGAACCTGCTGAGTCCCCTCGCCTTTCACGCTGCCGGTGGTGTCCTTGTATTCCACCTCATAGCGGTCCATCCGGACGATCCGGATGAAACGATCGCCCTTTTGATAAATCTGGTCCTGAAAAAGTCGCATGCCGGAGAATGTCCGGGCATCCCACCCGTGGCAAGCCGACAGCAGCCCAATACGGGCCGTTTACCGAATAAGCCTTGCCAATCAGTGGTGAATCGGGACCATCCTGGCGGTAATTCAACATGGGGTCACTATCTCGCAACGTCAAACTCCGCTATGTGATTCCGGCGCTCATCGCTTTGGCGATGGTCGGTTACGGAGTGGCAACCTCATCGCTGAACACCCGCGACAACGTCAGGGACGCCAGCCGCGTGGCCCACACCCGCGATGTTCTGCTCACCCTGCAGGACACGCTCCGCTCCATGCTCGATCTGGAAACGGGCCAGCGCGGGTTCGTCATCGTCGGCGACGAGTCTTACCTCGCTCCTTACCTTTCGGCCCTGAAAAAGGTGGACGCGCAAGTCGCCGCCCTTTCCGAACTCACCAAGGACAATTCCTCCCAACAGCTCCGCATCGGCATGATCAAGGAGGTTATCAACCAGCGGAAAAAAACCATCGCCATCGCCATCGATGTCCGCCGCAGCCGAGGCCTTGACGCCGCCGCCGAGCAAGTTCGAAACAACGGAGGCAAGGATCAGATGGACCGGCTCCGCCAGCTCATCGACGAGATGAAACAGGAGGAGCTCCTGCTGCTCGACAAACGTCAGATAAAACTCACCGACAGCCTCACGCGCACGAACCGGACGGTCGTCATCTCCGGCAGCCTGGCCATCGCAGCAGGCCTGATCGGCGCGGTGCTGCTGTTACTCTTTCTATCCGCCCGCGACAGCGAGGAACATCAGAAGATGCAGCGGGAAAAGGCCGAAAGCGCCGACCGGGCGAAGAGCGATTTCCTCGCCATGATGAGCCACGAGATCCGCACACCCATGAATGCCATCCTTGGCTTCGGCGAGCTGCTCCACGATGCCGTGGAAACCCCGCGGCAGAAGCATTTCGCCGCCGCCATCGTCTCCAGCGGCAACGCCCTGCTCTCGCTCATCAACGACATCCTCGACCTCTCGAAAATCGAGGCAGGAAAACTCTCCCTGCACAGCGAGGTCGTCGTCATCAGCAAGTTCGCCGAAAACCTCCAGACGCTGTTTTCGTTCCGCGCCATGGAAAAGGGAATCAGCTACACCATCGAAATCACGCCCGATGTCCCCGCGCTGCTGGATTTCGACTCGATGCGCCTCCGCCAGGTCCTCGTAAATCTGATAGGAAACGCCATCAAGTTCACCAACCGCGGCTCCGTCCACGTCGTCATCCGCGCGGAACCGGTCACCACGGACAACGTCGTCACCCTGAACATCGAGGTGGCGGACACCGGCATAGGGATTCCCGAGGAATTCCTGCCGGAGATCTTCCGCCCGTTTTATCAGGTTGATTCCCGCCAGGCGCGCCAGTTCCAAGGCACCGGCCTGGGCCTCAGCATCAGCCTCCGGCTGGTCGAGGCGATGAGCGGCACCCTCTCGGCGGAGAGTGAGGTCGGCAAGGGCTCGGTTTTCCGCGTTTCGCTGCCCACCCACTTCAGCAGGCTTTCCCAGACGAACCTCATCAGCGAGCAGGAAAGCAGCCAGGCTCCCGTCGATTTTGACCTGCTCCAGCCGTCCAAAATCCTCGTCGTCGATGACGAGCCGCTCAACCGGGAACTGATCCGAAACTACTTCGCCGGGACCCGGCACGAGGTCATCGAGGCGGAAAACGGCGAACAAGCGGTGGTCAAGTGCCTGAAATTCCACCCGGACGTCGTGCTCATGGACATCCGCATGCCGGGGATGGACGGCCGCGAGGCGCTGGCCAAACTCCGGGAGAATGAGGAAACCCGCCACATCCCGCTGATCGCAGTCACCGCCTCGTCGCTGCTCAACAGCCAGCTTGAACTCAAGTCCATCTTCGACGGCTTCACCGACAAACCCATCAGCCGGAGCAACCTGTTTCTCGAGCTTTTCAAATTCATCCCGGCCGCCAAGCCAGCCGCCCCCGCTCCGGACGAAACCGCTCTGCCACAGCACCTGCCGACCACCACCAGCGACCTGGCAAAACTCCGCGCGGCCCTCGAAACACTCCACCAGACGGAATGGCCGAACCTCGTCAAACTCGTTCCCGCCCAAGGCACCATGAATTTCGCAGCCAGGCTCACCGAGCTCGCGGAACAACATTCGTGCTCGCTTCTTGCCGACCATGCGGCTCAACTCATGAACTCCGCGCAGGCAATGGACCTTAATGAATCCGGCCGCCTTCTGAGGAGTTTCCCGCAAGTCATCGCCGAAATCCGCCCGTCAGATGATTGACCGCCTTCCACCTACCGACGCGCCTTCGCTGATCCTCGTCGTGGACGATGAGCCGAAGAACATCCAGGTCGTCGGCTCGCTGCTGCTCAAGCATGGTCATGAAATCATCGCCGCCAACAGCGGGCACGAGGCGCTCACCAAACTCGAATCCGTCCGCCCGGACCTCATTCTGCTGGATGTCATGATGCCCGGCATGACCGGCTTCGAGCTCTGCCGCATCCTCCAGGCGGACCCGGAAACCCGCAGCACGCCGATCATCTTTCTATCAGCAGCAGACGACAAGAGTCTCGTTATCGAGGCACTCCAACACGGTGGAGTGGACTACGTCACCAAACCTTTCAACGGCGCGGAGCTGCTCACCCGCGTCGATCTCCACTCGAACCTGCAGAAGACCCGCCGCCGCCTCGACGACATCATCGCTGAGAAAAACCGGCTGTTGGAAATCGTCGCCCACGATCTGAAGAACCCTCTCAACGGCATCCAGTTCGCCGCCATGATGCTCGCCGAGAAATCCGAAGGACTCGGCACCCAGCAGGACAAGCTCGTGGCAAGCATCACCGACTCCACCGCCCGCGCCTTTGAAATCATCTCTACTCTGTTAGCCACGCCCACTCTGGATGCCATGAAAATCCGGATCCATAACAAACCCGTCTGCCTCAAGGAAAACGCGGCCAAGGCGGTGAAGAACTTCGAGCAACACCTGCGCAGCAAGGACATCCACCTCGCCTTCCACACCCCGCCGGAAAACCTGATGGTGCTCGGCGAGGAACGCACGCTGCTCTGCTGCCTGGAAAACCTGATTTCCAACGCCATCAAATTCTCGCCGAAGGGCGCGCACGTCGTCATCGACGTCCAGCCCGACGGCCCCGCCGGCGAGTTCCGCATCGAAGACGAAGGCCCCGGCATCCAAGCGGATGAACTCGGCAATCTGTTCCAGAAATTCACCCGCCTCAGCGCCAAACCCACCGCCGGCGAATCGTCCACCGGCCTCGGCCTGCACATCGTCCACGAACTCGTCAGCGCCATGCAAGGCACCGTCGAATACGAAAAAAGCCCTCTCGGCGGTGCATGCTTCAAGGTCAGGTTTCCTCTGGCGAGTTGAGACGTCTACCGTCGCCTGTCACTCCGTGACAAATTCGAATCCTCACAAGCATCGGATCGGGCGACCTATTTGATGCGGAAGTGAAGCGCTACAAGTTCAGCGGACTCCCGGATAGACTAAAAAACTGTTTTAGCGGGGAAAAAGTAGCCTCACAAGGGCTCGAACCTTGAATAACAGAATCAAAATCTGCGGTGTTACCATTACACTATGAGGCTTTTTGCCTTGCGGCGGGCAGAACCTAAACTGGCATCGGCGGGTTTGGCAACAGGGAAAATTGCTTAATGTGTCGAGATTTTCACGGCTTTTTCGATCATCGCCTCCGCCATGTCAAAATCGACCGCCGTCCGGGCGTGGATCCGGCAAACCGCATGCCCTGCGTGGATGGATTCGCCACATTTGACGAGCTGGTCGAAGCCGACGGCAAAATCGACGCCATCGCTGGCTTTTGCCCTTCCCGCGCCGAGTTGCAGGGCGGCTTGGCCGACAAGTCCGGCATCCACCTTGGAAACGACGCCGCCGTGCGATGCGATGACCTCGCGGATGATCGGGGCCTTGTGGATTTCCGCGAGGCGGGGCAGATCGGCGGGATTTCCTCCTTGGGCGGCGACGAGTTCGTCAAATTTGTGGCGGGCGCTGCCGTCGTCGAGGAGTTTTTCCAGCTCGGCGCGGGAGACTCCGGCGATTTTTTCCGAGAGATCGAGCACGATTTCCCGCAGGTCCGCGGGTCCGCCACCTTCGAGGCATTCGATGGATTCGATGACCTCCAGCGAGTTCCCCACTGCCCGGCCGAGGGGTTCGCTCATCGGATTGAGCACAGCGTGGACTTCGACTCCCATTTCCTTGCCCACGGCGATCATGCTGGCAGCGAGGGCTTCGGCGTCGGTCTTCGTCTGCATGAAGGCACCGCTGCCGTATTTCACGTCGAGCACGAGGCGGTCGAGGGTTTCCGCCAGTTTTTTGGACATGATGGAGGCGGTGATCAGCGCGATGGAGGGAACGGTGCCGGTGACGTCCCGAAGCGAGTAGAGTTTCTTGTCGGCAGGGCAGAAACGCTCGGTCTGGCCCATCATCACCACCCCGAGTTCGTCGAGCTGGGCCGCGGCTTCATCGAGCGTGACGCCGACTTTGAATCCGGGAATGGCTTCGAGCTTGTCGAGGGTGCCGCCGGTGATGCCGAGTCCCCTGCCGGAAACCATCGGCACCCAGCAACCGGTGCAGGCGACGAGCGGCGCGAGAATGAGCGAGACCTTGTCGCCGATACCGCCGGTGGAATGCTTGTCCACCACCGCCGGATGGCCCTTGCGATAGCTGAAACAATCGCCGCTGTCCATCATCGCGCGGGTCAGCGCGGCGACCTCGACCGGTGTCATCCCCTTGAAATAAACCGCCATCGCGAACGCGGACATCTGATAGTCCGGGACATCGCCTTTCGTGTAAGCGTCGATGAGCTTGCGGATTTCCAAGGGGGACAGCTCCTCGCCCTCGCGCTTGCGGGAAATCAGTGTGGGGATGTGCATTTCGGTTTGAATGAACACGCAATCCGCCGTTTCCGCGATGGAAAAATCGGAGGTTAGGGACGCTGGGATTTCGGCAGCGAGGCGACGACCAGATCGTAGGAATGGTCGATGAGCTCGCGGACGAGTTTTCCCGGCAGCGAGCCGTCGAGGACGAGCGTGTTCCAATGGCGCTTGTTCATGTGGTACCCCGGGATGATGGAATCGTATTCGTCGCGCAGGATCAAGGCACGCTCGGGATCGCATTTGAGATTGATGCGGGCGGGAAATTCGTCCGGCTGGGTGAGCGCGAACATTTTTCCAGCTACTTTATAGACCAGCACGTCGGGACCGAAGGGCGTGGTTTCCTCAGCGGCGGGCTTGGACAGGAAATGAGTGATGGCGTCGGGCAGATCCATGACAGCAGGTGTTTGCTTGTGCGGTGCGAGGTTAAGTGATGCCTTCCGGGAAGCAAGAAACACATGAATTCCACCATCGATCACACTTGGCAGCCCGTTTTTCTCCAACTGCTCTCCGACCACACCGTTTCCGACGCCGCCCACGATCTCGAACATATCCGCCGGGTCGTGACCAACGCGCGAAGACTCGCGACAGCGGAGGGCGCCGACTGGGAAGTCGT
The DNA here is from genome assembly GCA_039915545.1 of Luteolibacter sp. Classification (GTDB taxonomy): domain Bacteria; phylum Verrucomicrobiota; class Verrucomicrobiia; order Verrucomicrobiales; family Akkermansiaceae; genus Luteolibacter. The sequence goes on along the minus strand of JBDSNC010000172.1, from coordinate 30,104 downwards.
GATGCCGGCGGCATGGCTGCACGACTGCGTGATCGTTCCGAAATCCTCGCCGGACCGCAAACGCGCGTCGCAACTCGCAGCGGCGCAGGCGGTGGTGTGGCTGGAGGAAAAAGGCTGGTCGTTCGGGAAACTGGAGGAAATCGCGCACGCCATCGAAGCGCACAGTTTTTCCGCAGGGATCGAGCCACGCACGTTGGAGGCCAAGGTGCTGCAGGATGCGGACCGGCTCGACGCACTCGGTGCCGTGGGCCTCGCGCGCACGCTAATGTTAGGAGCGGAGATGAAACGGGAGTTCTACGACGTGGCGGATCCGTTCTGCCAGAACCGCGCAGCGGATGACTCCATCCACACGCTGGATCACCTCTACTGCAAGCTGCTTAAGCTCGAAGGCACGATGCAAACCGCGTCCGGCAGAAACGAAGCGGGGCAGCGCACGGTCTTTCTCCGGCAGTTTCTCGCACAGCTAGAGAATGAGATCGGTGGATGATTCTCTTGGTTCTCTTCACTTCGGCGTTCGATGTTCCCATCGCCTGCCGAAGAGGGAACCGCCAAGCAGCAAAGTCCGCAAAGGGACGCAGAGGAAGAGAGTGGCGGATTGAGGATTTCAGAGAATCCGCTTCGCGTCCCTTTGCGGCCTTTGCGCCTCTGCGGTTCAATCCTCTCCCCTTCGATGTTCGATGTTCTCAACTCCCCCCGTCGATCCAACCGCGGGTGACGTCATAGACATACCAGTCCTCGAGTTTTTTCCGCGCCCAAGGAGTTTTGCGGAGGAAGGTAAGGCTGGACTTGATGGTGGGGTCGAACATGAAACAGCGGATCTCTATCTGGTCCGCGAGACGTTCCCAACCGTGCTTGTCCACCATCCTGCGCAGGACGGTTTCCAGCGTGATGCCGTGAAGGGGATCGTTCGGATGAGAAGAAGGCGATGACATGAGGCCGGAAAACTGGCAAACGCCGGTGCGCGAGTCGAGACAGGATTGGGAAACTCCGGTTCCACGCAACACGGGAAGCTGGGGCACGGATGCCTCAGCTTCATCGGTCAGACCCACGGCACGCGGGCATGTTGGAATGATCACCATCGGCGGATCACATCTTGTCGTTCTTCACGACCATGAAGGCGCAATCCTCGCCCTTGTCGTTCACATAGCTGACTTCCGTGTGGGTGGGTGCCTGGTTGCGCTCGCGCTTGATGACCACCTTGGTGACCATTTTACATGACGGGCACACGACGGATCCGCCCTCCTTGCAGAGAGTCATCGCCTGCTCCTCAGACTTGATCGGCATTTCGGAGATGGTCTTGCACTTGCTGCAGACGAAGGCGGCGGTCATTCCGGGCTTGAGTTCCTTGAACTGCGATTCGTTGCCGAGTGTCTTCCAGTGCTGGACGCCGGGTCCGGCGTAGGCGAAGGATGAGAGCGCGCCAAACGCGATGGTGGCGAACAGGACACGGATGTTGGTGGATATGGTTTTCATGATTTCAGTGGTTTGGTTGGTTGTTGGAACACGAGCGCCTCGTTGCGGCATCCCTGTGTGGAATGGGAGAGACGCGGGCAGAAAATATTCCGAACATTTCATCACCGCCCACATCGCTGGAACCTTGCAGGCGGCTCCATTTCCCGTAACCCTCACGCATGGAACGTGATGATCTGCCGCTGGACCGGCAACTGCGGCAGGAAATCCTGTTCGCGCGCGAACGGGTTTACCGCTTCGGCAAGGCGACACCGTTAGATCAACTGGTGCTGCCCGGACCGGGGCCGGAAATCTGGATCAAGCGCGAGGACCTGTCCCCGATCAAAGCCTACAAATGGCGCGGAGCCTGCAACCGCATGGCGGTGCTTTCCCCTGCCGAAGCGAAGCGCGGCGTGGTCACGGCATCCGCCGGAAACCACGCGCAGGGAGTGGCGCTGGCCGCACGAACGCTCGGAATCAAGGCGCGGATCTACATGCCGCGCTCGACTCCGAAGGTGAAGCAGTCCGCCGTTTCCCATCATGGCGGCGAGTTCGTGGAAATCCATCTGACGGGCGACAGCTACGACGACGCCGTTTCCGCCGCGCGTGCCGATGAAGCATCGTCCGGAGCGGTTTACGTGCATGCCTACGACGACCTCAAGGTGATGGCCGGCCAGGGCACGCTTGCCGACGAGGTCGCCCTATCAGGCCATGGCCCGTTCGACGCCGCCTACCTCCAGATCGGTGGCGGCGGAATGGCGGCGGGAGTTTCCAACTGGCTGAAAACTTACTGGCCGGAGATCGACATCGTCGGCGTCGAGGGCGAGGGCCAGGCGTCGATGAAAGCGGCGCTGGAAGCGGGCAAGCCGGTGGCTTTGGAGAACGTCGACCTCTTTTGCGACGGCACCGCCGTTAGAAAGGCGGGCGAGTTGCCGTTTCAGATCTGCAAGGACACGCTCAACCGAATCGAAACCGTGACCAACGCCGAAGTGAGCCATGCGATCCGCGTGCTGTGGGAGGGTCTGCGCTGCGTCTCGGAACCATCCGGAGCAATGGGTCTGGCGGGAGTTTTGAAAAACCGCGAGAGCCTCATCGGCAAGCGCGTTCTCGTCGTTCTCTGCGGCGCTAACATCGATTTCCTCCAGCTCGGACTCATCGCACAATCCGTGGGAGCCGGAGCGAAAACCAGCCGCACCCTGCGCGTCCGCATCCCCGAACGCGCGGGCACGATGCTGGAGCTGCTGGACACGTGTTTCGAAGGACTGAACATCGCTGATTTCCAGTATGGAAAAAGCAGCGAGAACGAGGCGTGGCCCGCTTTCACGATCAGCGCCGACGACCCGACAGTGCTCCACGCGCTGCCGCAGAAACTCGACTCGCACGGCTTCGCCTGGGAGGACCTCACCGGCGCGATCGACATCGCGTTCCGCGCGATCCCACTCCGAGGCGATCTGTTACAGAATCCGGCGTTCCTCCGCCTGGACTTCTACGAGCGGCCGGGAGCCCTGCATGATTTCCTCGACCAGCGCATCCGGGGCAACGCGAGCCTCTGTTATTTCAACTACCGCCAGTCAGGAGAACGCATCGGCCGGGCGCTGATCGGACTGGACTTCCCCTCGCCCTTCGAGCGCGACGCACTGCTGATGACGATCCCGAGCCATGGCGAAGGATACCGGCTCTGCGAGCCGGTGGACGAAGCGACAAGGAAGCGGCTGATCGGCGGATAAAGCGGTCCGCACAGTGCTCGCCACAGTTGTCAGAGGCCGAGTTCCTGTTCCATCACGCGGATGAAATCAGCTTCACCGGACGGGAGGCCGTGGAGGATGCGCTTTCCCGTGATGAGGAGTTTCGGGAGTTTTTTCGTTTCACCGGAGAAGGAAACCCAGTCCGCGATGTTGGCGGCGACAAGTTCGTCGATCCACGGATCGGATAGAGCGGCATCAAGTTTCTCGTGCGGGATCAATTTGTCAGCCAGTCCGCGCGCCTCCGCCCGCGAAGCTCCCTTGAGCGCCTTTTCATGAAACTCGGTGAAGCCAACCGGATAGGATTTCCAAACGGCGAGGGCGAGGCGGGCATACTCGCAGCTTCCGGGATGACCTGCATCCAGCGGGACCATCGCACGATTGCAACCACCATCCAACGGCACCGGCAGCATGATGACACAGACGTCACGCGGATGCTTCGCCACCAACGCTGAGATGTAGCCGCTCATGGTCTGGCAGGCGGGGCATTGGTAGTCGAAATACTCGACCAGCACGTGTCTCGCCTCTTCCGCTCCAATGTGGGGAAGCGCGCTCACGTTGTAGGTCCGGCCGCCGTTGGCAAAGCTCACCTTGCGTCCGGCACCGCGGGCGTGAATGCCTGCGGGTTCCGAAACAGCGGGCGCGGTGACCGCTTTGATCTGATGGGTCGCAGGCAGCGGTCCGTAAAGCTGGGAAAGACCGATGGAGAAAAACGTGACAGCGCCCCAGAACACAACACGACCGGTTCCCCCACCCTCTCCCATACCAAGTCGAACCAGTCCCAGCAAAACCACGACCGCTCCCAGCGCATGTGCGCCCATGCACCACGGACAGAATTTCCCCAACAGAACCGCCTGCGCGAAAACCAGCCAGACCGCAGCACCCGCGATCACTCCGAGCAGCGGGGCAAAAAGGCGTTGGCCGGTGTGGGCGAGCGAAAACATCACGCCGGAATAAACTATCAGCCCGAAGACGGTGACGGGAACCCCGAAAACCTGCGACCACGGCGAAGCGAGAATTTCCTCACACGCACTGCCTCCGCTGCAGCCGGCAATGCCGAGATCCATATCTGTCACCCGCCTGACGAGCAGCAGCAGGTTCACCGCGAAACCCGCGAGCGCGAGAACCAGAATCACAAAGTCCAACAGCCATGGTGCCGGTCTGGCATTCGGGCTGGCGGATGAATGGTTCATGGCAAGGTGGCTTTCAATCGCACGAAACGCTTCGGATTGGCCGGATTATAGGGTGTGAGATCACGGATGATCAAGGCCGTAGCACTGTCCTCCACGGTCACCGTGTAGGACGGACCGGAATTCCACTGGTTCAGGTCACCAGAGACTTCGAGCACAAGCGTCGCCGGATGGTCAATGCGGCGCGGGATGCTGATTTGCAGGAATTTCTGACCGCTGACATCCACCAACGAGAACGGCATGGGAGTGGCGGGGTTCGGCACCAGCGGAGAAGTGCCGAAGACGAATTCCATCAGACTGGAAACACCGTCGTGGTCGGGATCCTGATTGGCGGCGTTCTGCGGTTCGTTTGCTAGCTCTGCCCCGACCCACTGCGAAAACGACGCGATGGAGGCGGATTTCATCAGGAACGGGGTTCCGCTGGAGTTGATGGAGCCGAGGACCACCTGATCGGCGGCTGCGGCGTTCCATGAAAGACCGAACGGGTCCATCGGGTTCGGAGCGGGCCAGGTCCAGGTTGATTTGCGGAAAAGAATCCACTCGTCCTGGGTTACGGCGGTTCTGCGGCCCCAGACATAGGCACTCGCCCCGACCGTGAAGGGCGCGGCGTTTCCGGTGACTGTGAAGTTTCTATCAAACGACGTGGCCGAAGGATCCGGGTTGTAGGATGCAGTATCCGCGGAAACCCAGTGGGACGCCCATTGGCTGATATTGCCAACTGTAGGAACAAAACCGCTGGTGAACGCGCCCAGTTGAAATTGAAAAGCTCCGTCCATATTCTGGCCGGTGCTGGTGAGATTCGTCTTTTGCGGGGTATTATACCAATTGATCGTCTCGGCACGGAGACAGGTCACCAGCAGCAGCACTATCAGAAAGCATTTCCAGTGCGGGAAGACTTTCATGACGGTGGATGGAGCGCTGCGCCCGGGTCTCTGGCGTTTTCCCTACGGCGGTGAAAGAGAAAGAAACCACCGCCGATGAGGGCGAGCAGCGATGAACTGGTTTCCGGGACGGCGTAGGTTTGCAGATCGTAGTTTCCTGGAATTCCGATGCCGCCGCCTTCGACTCCGCCCTGGGTTCCCCAGATCGGAGCGTCGGTGGTGAGATTGCTAACGGACCAGGTGGTCACCTCGCCGTTCGGACAGCAGTCGGGATCCAGTGTGGGAAATTTCCAGGCATTGGTATCGCCGGGCCGGGCCAGGAAAAACTCGGTGTCGGTACTGTTTCTGACAAACAGATAGGCGCTCAGCCCCTGGAACATACCGACGTAACCGGGAACGTTCTGGACCTTTTCGTCACCGGTGAAATAGCCCGTCGAAGTGTTCTGATCGTAAGTGTACGACGCCGTGTCAAACACGTGCCAGTAGGTGGCCCACAGGCTGATGTTGCTTTCCTGGGGCGTGAACCCGGACGTGAACGCACCTAGTTCGAAGACGTAGGTGTTCTGATCCAACGCAACACCATGGCTGTCCACAACCTCACTTTGGGTCAGACTGGCCCAGTTGAGAGTTTGTGACCTTACGGATGCAGTCCCTAACAGGAACGTGAGCGCGAGCAGCGTGGTAAAACGGGCTTTCATTGAATTCTCTGGGGGTGCAGGACGGATTTACCGGATTGATGGGGAAAAATAAAGGACGATTTGATAATTTAGATATCTTAATTATCGACGGAGGATCAAGGACTCCAAGGAGTTGGAACGATGTATCCGTTCAAACCGTTCTTCGAGCGGAGGAAAACGCTGGCATCTCCTTTCAACAAGATTTGCGCATCCCGCGAGAGAAGGCTGGAATCGCCGATCTTCACCCACTTGATCACTGACGGCACGCGCGGGGCGTTGTTGTTGAGGAAATAGCTGCTGTAGCCGCCGGTTCCAGGCGTGGCATCGCCATCCCAGACGTAGAAGGTATCGGCGGTGGCAATGTCCCGCGAGCCGAAGAAGCCTGCGGTCGTCGTCATTCCACGACCCTCTGCGGCGGTCGGCGACTGATCGACCGGATAACCGCCTGCGATGAGATTGGAGCCTTGGGCAACGGGCCGGACAAAGTCGTTTGTCCGAACTTCCCCGTAGGCGAGGATGGAGGTAGCTGCGGTGCGGTTGTTGAAGAACAGACCTTGGCCGGGCGGAATGACAGCCGCGCTTTGGTCTGCATAAGTGTTGTCGCCGGTTTTCACCCAACGCGCCGGCAGGACGCCGTCGTCATAGAGCCAGAAGATGATCCACTGGCCGTTGGTGAAGAGCTGCACCTGATCGGCGGTGTTGCGGTCGGCGGTCGCACCGAAGCCGGACGGCGGGAACATTTCTCCCAGCGTCCAATGACGGCGGATGACGATCTGGTCGCCGGCGAGGCTGGCGGGCAAAGCGCCTGTTAGCGTGTTGAACGGCGCGGTGGCGGCGTGGAGATCGGCATCGGTCGCGAAGGTGATCGAGGAACCGCTGGCTGAGACGATGTCGAAACGATGACCTTCGTTCGCACCCACCGTCACTTCGGCGTAGTAGCTGACACCCGGGATGAATAGTGTGGCGAGATCGACACCGCCCGCGCTGATAGTTAGATCGAGCGTCTGCCCGCTGACACCGTCGATGGTGCCGTTGAAGACAGTGCTGCGGAGGAACGGATTGCTGTAGGTGCGGCAGCAGAGGCCGAGCGCGGTTTCCTTCCAACCTTCGACCTCGGTGTAGGAGGTCTGGTCGATGGTGTCGTCGTTGTCCTCATCGAGATCAGCGCGGATGCGGACGAATCCCTTTCCATCTGGCAGACCGGTGAGGGTTTCTAGATCCTTGATCGTGATGGTTTCGGTGCAGTCACCATTGTCCACCACATCGAACATCGCGGGGATGATTTCTATAGAGGCCCAGATGATGGGACTCGATATGCTGTCGATATGCTCAAGACTGTAGGTCACGTTCTGCCAGGCGCCTTTCGGGCGGGTGAACACGCCTTCGATCGTGCCGGGTGCGGAAACGGACGGCTGGATGTGCCACGCGTCCTCCGCCCCGCTGGTCGCGGGCTTGGCGAAGGCGAACTCGCTGAGGTTGTCTAGCGCGTCGTCGTCGGGATTTCCGAAAGCGGTTTCACCCGGGTGTTGGAACTTCCACTCGGTCCACGTGTCAGGGCAGGTGTCGAGGGTTTCGGCGAAGTTGTTGCCGGAGTTTTCCTGACCGGGAAGGACGGTGATGGGCATAACGTCGCCAATGATATCGAGATCACCGCCGTCTCTGTCGCCATTTCTGTTATATCCGAATGGCTGGGTCTGGGCGACAAGATAGTCGCCGGGAGTAATATCGGCAAACGTATAGCGGCCGTTGGAATCCGTGACGGTGGTGACAGGCTGGACGCCTGGAGTATTCGGGTCGCCATCGACGGGATCTCCGGAACTATCGAGAAGCGTGAGGGTGATATTGGCAAGCGGTGAGGCTCCGGCATAGACAAAGCCACTGATGGAACCGAACTCGATTTCCACGAAATTGCGACCGGTGACCACAAGACCGGGAGTCATGACGATCGGCGTTTCATCACCGATGATGTTGTTGTTCGCTCCGTCCACGTCGCTGACGCTGCCGTAACCAGCGGGTTGGTCCTGCGAGACGCGGTAGCTGCCGACAGGGACAAGTGCAAAGCTGTAGAATCCGCCCGGGCCGCTGGTGACCATGATCGGCGCGCCAAAGCCGTCGAGCACGGGACTTCCGGATACGTTGAGTAGATTCAGGACAACGCCAGGAAGCGATGAGTCACCGCTGCCGTTACCGTCGGTATCCAACAGGACATAGCCACTGATGACGCCGAGTTCGATTTCAACAAAATTGTTGCCACCGTTGTTGTTTCCGGCGCTGACGAGGATCGGGGTTTCGTCACCGACGGAGTTGTTGTTCGCCCCATCGGTATCGCTGACGCTGTTATAGTTTGTCGGCTGGTCCTGATGGACACGGTAGGCACCTGGAGGAAGGCCACCGAAGCCGTAGCTGCCGTTGGCAAGCGTGGTCGCTATAACCGGTGCGCCGAAGCCATCGAGCACCGGCGAGCCGACGCTGTTCAAGAGATGGATCACGACTCCCGCAAGTGGCAAGTCGCCATCGCCGTCATTGTCGGTATCAGTGAGGACGCTGCCTGAAATCGAGCCGGGCTGCTCCTCGATAAAATCGTTGCCGGTGTTCGCAACACCCGCGGTGACGGTGATCGGGCGGATTTCATCGGGATTTCCGCCATCCTTGTCGGAGACGCTGTTATATCCGACAGGTTGGCCCTCGACGACGCCATAGATGCCCGGAGGAAGATTGCCGAAGCTGTAACTGCCGTTAGCGGCACTGATGGTGGTGACCGGATTGCCACTGACGAGAACCGGATTTCCGCTCGAATCGACAAGAGCAAGAGTCACACCGCTGACAGGAGTGTCACCACCGTTGTCGTTATTCGTATCCGCAAGGACGGAACCACTGATGGAACCGGAGAGGAAATAGCCGTCCGTGCCGCCGTTGGTGCTGCTGCCGGAAACCGCGGTAAAGGTGGTGGGATCATTCCCTTCCGTGTGGACGTAGCCGGTAGGATACTGTGGATCGCTTTCCTGGACGTTGGCAATGGTGGTGCCGGGAGTGACGGCGGCGGTCCAGTTTCCTGAAGCATTGGTGGCGACGGTCCGGGTGAAGCCAAGGCTGTCGGTGATGAGGACATCGACGTTTGCCAGGTCCGGTTCACCGACGTTCTGCGCACCGTTGCCGTTGGTGTCGATGTAGAGATGGCCGGTGGCGGTGGCATTGCCCTGATAGCCGAAATTCGCGGTGGTCAGGTTTTGCGCGGCAGCAAGGATGACCGAAGATTTCCCATCCTTGGCCGCATCCGGGTCCCCGGTGTTGGTGACGCTTGGTGGCAACGTGGTGGTGTCCACAACAACCTGATAGACACCAGCGGGGAGGCCGCTGATCAGGTAACTTCCAGAAGCATTCGTGGTGGCGAACGGCTCGTTCGCATCGCGGGTGCCGTTGGCATTGCGGTCGATGAAGACCTTGACTCCGGCGAGCACGGGTTCGGTGCCGCCCTTGGTGCCGTCGCCGTTCTGATCGAGCCAGACGGTGGTGCCGATGGAGGCATTTCCTTGATAGCCGAAGTCGGCGGTCGTGAGGGATTGCCCGGAAACGAGGGTGACCGAGGTGCGTCCATCCTTGGTGGCATCCGGATCACCGGTGTTGGTAGTGCCTGCAGGAAGAGAGCTGGCATCCACTGCGACGGTGGCCGTGCCGGGAGTGAGCCCGTTGATGGTGTAGACACCGGAGGCATTCGTGGTGGCGAAGGGCTCACTGGCTTCACGGGTGCCATTGGCGTTGAGGTCCATGTAAACGATCACGCCCGCCGGAGGGATTTCAGTTGAATCCTGGACACCATCGCCATTCGCATCGATCCAGACGTAGTCGCCGACGCTGGAGTTTCCTTGGTAGCCGAAGTTCGGCGTCGTATTGGTGGTTCCCGCGGCGACAATAACGGTGGTTTTGTTGTCCTTCGTCACATCGCCATCGGCTGTTTGAGTGACTCCTGTTGGAAGCGTGGCGCTGACGACCACCACGGTGTAGTTGCCGGGGATGAGACCGGTGAAACCGTAGGTTCCGGTGCTGCTGGTGGTGGTCTGCGGTTCATTGCTCTGGCGGATGCCGTCATTGTTGTAGTCGAGGAAAACACTCACGCCCGGAATGCCCGGTTCACCGGAGGTTTGCGCACCGCCGCCATCGCGATCGAGGAAGACGATCGCGCTGATCGCGCCGTTCCCCTGATAGCCGAAATCGGTGGTGGTGTTGGAGGCACCGGCGGCAAGGGTGACGGAGGTTTTCCCATCGTTAGTCGCGTCCGGATCTCCGGTGTTGGTGGCGCCGGATGGCAAGGTCGTGGTGTCAACCGTGACGGCGTAAGTGCCGGGGATAAGACCGGCGATGGCGTAGGCACCGGAAGCATTCGTCGTGGCGAATGGTTCGTTCGCCTCGCGGGTGCCGTTCGCATTGAGATCGATGAAGACTTTCACCCCGGAAATCGGTCGCTCGATGGCGTCCTGCACACCGTCTCCGTTGGCATCGTTCCAGACATAGTCGCCAACGCTGGCATTGCCCTGATAGCCAAAATCAGCGGTGGTGAGGGACTGGCCGGAAGCGAGGGTGACGGCGGTCTTGTTGTCCTTCGTCGCATCGGGATCGCCCGTTTGGGTCACGCCAGCCGGAAGTGTTGTGGCATCCACCGCTACGGTATAGGAACCAGCGGCGAGTCCGGTGATGACGTAGTTTCCGGAAGCATCCGTGGTGGCGAACGGCTCGTTGGAATCGCGGGTGCCGTTCGCGTTCAGATCGATGAAGACTTTCACACCAGTGATGGAAAGATCGGTGGCGTCCTGTACGCCGTCGCCATTGAGATCGTTCCAAACACGATCACCGACGCTCGCATTGCCCTGATAGCCGAAGTTCGTGGTGATGAGAGCTTGCGCGGAAGTGAGGGTGACGGTCGTTTTTCCATCCTTCGTCGCATCGGGATCCCCCTTGATCGTCACACCGGCTGGAAGCGTGTTGGTATCCACCACCACAGTGTAGGTTCCGGCCGTCAGTCCGCTGATGAGATAGGAGCCGTTCGCGTCGGTGGTGGAGAACTGCTCGTTCGCCTGGCGGATGCCGTCCGCGTTGAGATCGATGAAGACCTTCACTCCGGCAAGTCCCGGATCAGTCGCGGCTTTCGTGCCGTCGCCATTTAGGTCGTTGTAAATGGTATTGCCGATGGAAGCACTGCCAACGTAGCCAAAATCGACATCGGAGCGGACCTGGCCGGGTGTGAGGACGACGCTGGTTTTGTTAGCGGTCGCGATACCGTTGAGATCGTATGTCGGAGAAACTCCCGCTGGCAGCGTGGTGGTGTCGATGGCGACGGTCCAGGTGAAGTCGGGCAAATTCGAGATGATGTAATTTCCATTCGAATCGGTGATCGCGAAGGGTTCGTTCGCATCAACAGTGCCATTGTTGTTCTGGTCGACGAAGACCTTGACGCCGGAAATCCTGCGGTCGGCAGCGTCCAGCACGCCGTCGGCGTTCACATCGAGCCAGACGGTATCGCTGACAGATGCGGTGCCACGATAGCCGAAGTTCGCGGTGGTGTTGTCGAGGGCGGCGCGGGTGAGCGTGATGGAAGTCTGGCCGTTTTTCGTCGCGTCAGGATCGACCACGACGGTGGTCAGTCCGGTGGGCAACGTGGTGGTATCGACCTTGATGTTGTAAGTCGTGCCGGCAACAGCCACGGGCAGGTTGTAGATCGAGTAGGCACCATAGTAGTCGGTGATGCCGAATGGCTCGCTTGCCTGGCGGATTCCATCGCCATTCGTATCCGAATAGACATAAACGTTCTGAACCCCTTCCCCGCTGTCAAAGACACCATTGTTGTTCATGTCCTTGAAAATGGTGGTGCCGATGGATCCGCCGATGGTCTGGACACTCGCCGAACTAACTGATGGAGAGACGGAGTTTCCACTCGCATCGACCGCGTAGGAAACGTCGGCGGTGTTGGTTGTCGGATTGGAGGTTCCTTTCACCGTCATCGTCACGTCAATGGTTTTGGTGGCGGCAGCCGCGATGGTGCCGATGTTGTTCCAGAGCAACGAGCCGGAACCAACCGAGTCGGGCGCGGTGGTCGCGGAAACATAAGTGAGCGCACCGCCGCTGTAGTTGTCGGATAAAGGAACGCTGGTGAGGCTGGTGCTGCCGGTGTTCTGGACGACGATGCGCCAGACGATCGTATCGCCAAGGTAAACCGGTCCTGCGGCCGGAGTGAGCAAGGTTTTGGTAACGGTGACGCCGGGTTTTTCAATCGTGACACTCGCGGTGGACGGACCAGCGCTGGCAGTGCCCGTCACGGATGCCGAGTTGTTGATCGTGACACCCGCGGCAAGTGCGGTGAAATTGACGGTGAGCGAGACACTCTGACCGGCAGTGAGTGGTCCGACATTCGTCCAACCAAGCGTGCCGCTGCCGGTGCTGGTCGGGGTGATACTGGCACTGGCGAACTGGAGGTTGGCAGCGGGGAACGAGTCTGATAGACCGACGGTCGCGAGAGTGATGGAGCCAGGGTTGGTGACGGTGATGTTATAGGAAACCGTGCCGCCGACGAGCGCCTTGCCATTGGTTGGAGAAATCAGGCTCTTGAACACGCTGGCCACCGCCGTGGCCGGAGGAGCGGCGATGTAGGCCGAGGCGCTCGACGTATCGGCCGGATCTGTCGGATCGACGTAATTCGCTGCAAGCGTGGCTCCGGCGACGACGTTGAGCGCGCTGTTATTCTGGGAGACCGCGCTGGTGTTGGTCGTGATGGCGGCGCTGCGGAAGATGCCGGTATTCACGCCGGTTTCCGTAAGAGTGATGGTTTCCTTATCACCATTGCTGGTGGTGACGACGACGGTGACGGCTTCCGCGACGGTGGTATTCGTGTTCTGGTCACGGTCCACGACTTGAACATAAACCGGTCCGGTGGTGGTGTAGCTCGGCACCGTAGTTCCGCTGGAATCGGTGAAGGTGGTGGTGCTCGGCGTGCCGAGGTCAAGCGACATGACCTGCAGCGGTACGGTGGACGTCGCGTTGATGCCTTCGCTACCTTCATTGGCCTTGGCCTGGACCGTGTATCCGCCATCGGCCGGACCGGCGAGCCATGAGTATTCGAAAGTCCTGGTGCTGGCGGTGCTGGCCACCGTGGTGGTGAGGTTGACCGTGCTGGTTCCGGCTGAGGGATCCGTGATAGTTAGATCAAGACTGGTGATGTCGTAAGCACCGAACGGATCGCTCGCGACGGCACGGGCATAGACCCGCTGACCGTTGGTCATGGTGGTGACCGGACTGCCACCCGGATAGGCAGCGTCGTAGAGACCGAAGCTATTGATCGCGATGACCGTCGTGGTCGGCAGGTTGATCACGGACGGTTTCGTGCTGCTGTCGTAATCGACCGTGAAGGTGACTCCGGATTGCGCGGTGGTGATGTCCAGCGTCGCAGCTTCCCCGACTGCGAAATTCGCGGCACTTGCCAAGGCAGGGAATGTGAAGGAAAGCAAACCACCGCTCGCCGATGCCGAACTGCTGGTCGCGATGGTGGTGGCACCTTTTTTCAATACTGCGGTGATGCTAGGGCTGGCTGGCATCGTCCCGCTGGCGACGGTGTAATAGACGCTGGCCGATGGTACCGCACCGGAAGGCATCGTGAATGCGGTGGCGAAAGTGGGAGCCTGTGTGAAGCCAACCGAAATGGTGCCGGCAGCACCTGCCGGTTTGATTGCCACCGCAACGTGCGCAGGCTGTTGCTTTACTCCGCTCCATGACCACGACATGGTGGTTGAAGAAGCACCTGCCGCAGAGCTTACCGATCCATTCAGGAAGATTGCCGGCTTCAAGCTTTCGAGGATCGCTTGTCCGCTGCCTGCCGTCGGAGTAGGTGCGGTATTGCTGCCGTCTCCATCGACCGCAAAGCCATCCACAACAAGTTCGTTAGAGGCTGATGTCACGACAACGCTGGATGCATTTGACTTTCCGCTGCCTGCAGTGACTGAAGTACCGAGCGGGGTTGTCTGATCCACACCCGTATACGTAATCACCGTGGCAGTTACTGGATTGGAGGAACTGAGCGAAATGACCGCGTTTGAGGTCCCAGAGGGCGGGTTGACGAGCTTCCAAATCTCCGAACGAACGGTTGTGCCGTTGGAAATTGCGTTTACCTGGGTCAAGCTCTGCCCGCCATAAGTGATACCACTCACTGTGGGCAGCGATCCCGATGCGATCCCGGTGGACACCATGACCAGCATGAGTCGATTGCTACCGCCACCAGTGGTGTGCGCGACCGCCAAACTATTCGTGCTAGCGTTGGAACCGATGCTCCGTGCATCCTGGGTGATCGTCTGAACGCCGGTATTCAGTGCCGCGGTGCTGGCCGTGGTTAAATCCACCGGCGTTGCCGCCGGATCCACTCGATCCAGCGCGAGGGTATCGCTTAGATAAAGTTTTTTGGTCCGTGTGGTTGTCAAGATCGTCGCGTTGGCGGTGAAGATGCCGCCGAACAGGGTGTTCACGAATGTGGTTACAAGACTATTTCCCTGAAGCGCATAAAGCGTGCCGTCCTGCTGGGTGAGACCGCTTGAAATGGACGACGGAAGCGCCGAGTTGTTTCGGAAAACGCCGGTGCTCACTCCGGTTTCCGTGAGGGTGATGAGTTCCTGATCGCCGGTGGTCGGGTTGGTCACCGTGACAGTGATCGTTTCAACAACGGCGAAATCGGTGTTGAGGTCGATATTGGTAACCGTAACGTAAACGTTGCCGTTCGGTGGATAGCTGGTCGTGGTAGTGCCCGCGGAGTCCGAGAAATTGATCGTGGTGGGAGCGGAACCGCCCGCCGGCACGATCGGCATGGTGGTCGTAGCCGTTAGGACGGCCTGACCGCCGTTGGCGGAGGCGTGATTGATGACGCTGGTGGCACCAGGATTCACCGTAACGCGGTATTTCACCAGCGTGAAGCCGCCGGGCGGGATGGAGACCAGCGTGTAACCGCTTTCATCCACCGGAAAGATGGTGGAGGGCGCGATGTTGTCCGTGATGATGATGCCGTTGACCTTGGTCGAACCGGAGACATAGGTACAGGTGTTGGGGAGAGCGTCGAGAACGATGGTGTTGTCGAGATCGACCACGCCTTCGTTGGCCACGCGCACGGTGTATTCAATGGTGTCGCCGAAACCGGTCTTGCCGTCGCTGTTCAGGTCGACCACCAGCGCGGAGGTCTTGGAAAGCGAGGGCTGCGGGAACGGAACGATGGTGGTTCCCATGTCCAGATAGGGCGCGCCGGGGCCCGCCTTCGAAGGATCCTCACCCCAGGCCGCGGCGATCTTCGAACCATTGGTGGTGAAAATCCGCGCCTTGGTCATGTCCTTGTCATTCGGGTCATAGATCGTCTGGGACTGCAGCTTGTTGACATTGTAGGAAACATCATATTTCGCCCCGTTGGGAGCGGTGCTCGCGCCGAGGGTGAAATCGCCCGAGTAGTTTACATAAACGGTCGTGCTGGTGGAGGGAGTGATCCAAACCGGACTGCCATTCTGATCGGGGCCCGTTGGAGCAGTCAGATCGTCCGAACCCGGACCGAAGCCGATGACCACGCCGGTCGTTAGATAACTTTCGGGAACCAGCGCGTGGCCCCAGTCGTGCGTCTGGTTGGCAGTCGCGGCGGCACCGCTGTCACTGGCACCCACCGCGTAAAAGGCCTCGCCGCCTGCGGTGAAAAAGTGGCCGCCGGAATTCATCGGCATGGCGTATTGGGAGTTTCCGTTAGCCGGAACACTGAAAGTGCCGGTGCCCGTGGTGGTTTCGTAACTGACGGTGATGGCCGAGGCGTTCGGGTTGTAGAGGAAAACCGTCTGGACCTCGGTGGAAAGCGTCGTGCCCACCGGTGCGAAATAACTGGAGCCCCACAGGCTTGTCGGGCGGATGGCGAAGGTGCGCGATTCGTAGGTGGAACCCACGTCGCCGGTCAACTCGTGGACCTGCACCGGTTTGGTGGCGGTCACGGTGGCACCGGCCTTGACGCCGCCATTCACCAGCATGGACTCGCCGAGGTTGATGACTTTCGTCTGATCGACTGTTCCATTTCCGTCCACATCCACCTGCACCGTGGTGTTGTCCTGCGCGGCGATGATGTGCAGGGAAGAGTATTCGAAATTCTGCACCGAGCCGGTCGTGATCCCGATCGGGATTTTATAAGAAGTCCCGTAGCGGCGGGTGTCGTAAACTTCCGTCGCACTGGCGAGAACCGTGCCGGGAGCCACTCCCCAACCCGCACGTGTCACCGCGATGGCGGCGGTACAGCCGATGCGGTCGCGTCCGTCATAAAACAACGTCGCTGCGGCGCGGGGAAGCGCCACGTTGTTCGTGAGGTTCACCGTGGCACCTGCTGGAAAAACGTCGGTCGGGTAACCCGGAGCCACGCCATTCGATAGATTTCCGTCACCCCATATCTGGGTGCTTGGTTGCACTGGCGCGTTGAGATCCGCCTCGTAGCCGTCCTCCCATTGGTCATAGCGAACCACCGTCCCGGCAGTCGGAACCACCATGGAAATGATCGTTCTCATCGAATTCCCAACAGGAGTCCCGGAAATATCGATCGCCTTCAGC
The DNA here is from genome assembly GCA_039915545.1 of Luteolibacter sp. Taxonomy (GTDB): domain Bacteria; phylum Verrucomicrobiota; class Verrucomicrobiia; order Verrucomicrobiales; family Akkermansiaceae; genus Luteolibacter. The sequence goes on along the minus strand of JBDSNC010000172.1, from coordinate 13,575 downwards.
GACGTCTGGAAATCCGCTTCCGGAAACGGAATGAAGAACGTCTGCACGTTGGGAGCCGCCGACACGGAGGCTGAAACGCTGCAAAATGCCAGCGCAAGTACACGGGCAGACCGGTGGACGGATACAAATCGGGAGGTCATGGATCTTCGGGGTGGAGAAGGGTCAAAAGCCGATCGGAGAGACCGGTTAAGGCACTCAAATTGACTTCTGACCTCCAATGATTATCAAGAATCATTAAGCATCTCAAGATTTTTTCAAAAACATTTGAACGTTTCCAAAACCTCCATTTCCCGACAACCGCCTCATTCCCAAACGCTCAAGATCCTCAAGCTGGAATCGGGGAACCATGATCGACCAAAAAACGAAAATATCGGCACATCCTGTATTTTCGAAAGTCATTCCCAAGTTCAAAAAACACCCGAACCTTTTTGAAAATCCCCTGATTTTCCCTACAAAATCAGCGAAGCATCGCTTGTGAAATTTTTCACAAAGCACGCTTGCCCCGTTCGTAGTAGATCGGCATATTCCCGCGCGACCACCACCGGACGGGTCTTGCACAAACGTCCGGTGCCATCATTTAGCCATGAGCGACACACCTTCGGCGACCGCGGAAATCAAACTGCCCAAAGACCTTGCAGCGGAAAAGGGCATGGTAAACGTCCAGATTGACGGCGTTTGGCACCAATTTCTTAAAGGCACACGGATGATCGAGGCCTGCCGCCAGGCGAAAATCACCGTCCCCCATTACTGCTACCACCCGAAGCTTTCCTCGCCGGGAAATTGCCGGATGTGCCTGGTGCAAATGGGCATGCCGCCCCGGCCCGCCCCCGGCCAAGAGCCGCAGCGTGATGATCATGGCTACGAAATCATCGGCTGGATGCCACGTCCGGTTATCGCCTGTGCGAATACGGTCGGCGAAAACATGGGAATCCGAACCACCGGAGATCTGGTGGAAAAATGCCGCGAGGGCGTGATGGAATTCCTCCTCATCAATCACCCGCTCGACTGCCCGATCTGCGACCAAGCCGGCGAATGCCGCCTCCAGGAACAATCCGTCCAACACGGACGCGGCGTTTCCCGCTTCATCGACATGAAGGTGAAAAAGCCGAAAAACGTCGATATCGGCCCACGCATCCGCCTCGACGACGAACGCTGCATCATGTGCAGCCGCTGCATCCGTTTCATGGACGAGGTCGCTTCCGATCCGGTCCTCGGCTTCACCCAGCGCGGCACGCATACCACGCTGACCGTCCATCCCGGCCGCCTGCTGGATTCCAACTACTCTCTCAACACCGCCGACATCTGCCCGGTCGGAGCTCTGACCTCCAATGACTTCCGCTTCCAGATGCGCGTCTGGTTCCTCAAGGAAACTCCGACGATCGACGTCAACTGCGGCACCGGCACCAACATCACCGTCTGGACGCGTGGGAATAAAATTCATCGGATCACCCCGCGTCAGAATGATGAAGTGAACTCCGCCTGGATGCCGGATTCGCATCGTCTGAATTTCCACTACATCGATAGCGAAGCCCGCCTGACCGAGCCGCTCGCCTGGAGCGCAAGTTCCGCACCGTCGAAGTTCGTGCCCACCACCTGGTCCGCCGCTTTCACCGAGGCAGCATCGCAAATCAAAGGTCTCCCCGCCGCCCAAGTCGCCATCATCGGCTCCGGCCGCATGACCAACGAGGAACTTTTCCTCACCCGCGCCCTCGCCGCGGAAATCGGCACCTCGAATCTCTCGCTCGTCCCACGTTTCGCCGAGGCCGATGCCCTGCTCGTCGCCGCCGACCGCAATCCGAACACGACCGGCGCGAAGCTCGTTCTGGAAACCGAAGATCCCTACGCGAAACTCGACTCCATCCGCGAAGGCGTCCGCTCCGGAGCCATCAAAGCCCTGCTCGTTTTCGGCGAAGACCTCATCACCGACGCAGGCTTCACCGCTGAGGACCTGAAAAAACTAGATTTTTTCCTGCAATCCAGCGTTCTCGCCAACCCGACCGCGGATCTGGCGCACCTCGTTCTCCCCACCGCCGCCTTCGCGGAGAAGCGTGGTTCAATGGTCAACCTTTCCGGTCGTCTCCAGCGCCTCAACCGCGCCGTTGAGCTTCCCGGCCAGGCCCGCGACGATTGGGAAATGCTGCGCGACCTGCTGCTCGCCATTTCCGGCGACAAAAATGAAGCGCACCACATCGAGGATATCTTCAAGGCAATCGCCGAGAACGTCCCGGCTTTCAACGGACTCACCCTTTCGAAAATCGGCCATCAAGGCACGCCAATCGCTGATACCGGATACCAGATCCCGCTCCTCGCCAACGAACGCGCCCGCAAGGCCGCCGGTCTGATCAACGGCTGATTTTTCATTACCCAACTTCCATGGACCTCCTCATCCAGCTCGCCATCATCATTGTCAAAATCGTGGTTCTCACCTTCGTGGTGGTTCTGCCGTTGGTTCCCGTTTCCGTTTATTTCGAGCGCCGCTTCTCAGCCGTTATTCAGGATCGCGTCGGACCCAACCGCGTCGGCATTCCGCTCACGCTGCTGGGCTTCAAGAAGGACTTCCACCTGTTCGGACTCGTGCAGCCGATGGCGGACGGATTGAAACTCTTCCTCAAGGAGGACTTCACGCCGGATCACGTGCGCAAGGCGTTCTACTGGCTGGCTCCCGCCCTAACTGTGGTTCCCGCGCTCATCACCGTTTGCGTGATTCCTTTCGGTTCACCTATCAGCATCTTCGGCCACGTGGAGAAACTTGTCATCGCGGATCTCGATATCGGACCGTTGTTTGTTTTCTCGGTCGCCTCCCTATCCGTTTACGGCATCACGCTCGCCGGCTGGTCGTCGAACTCGAAGTTCCCCTTCATCGGCGGCGTTCGCTCCACCGCCCAGATGATTTCCTACGAAATCGCGCTCGGACTTTCGATCATCCCGGTCCTGCTCTACTACGGAGATCTCAATCTCAGCAAGATCGTCCAGTTCCAAGCGGACAATGGCTGGCTCCTCCTTCCCTTCTGGAAAAACGGCCAACTTGGCCATACGGATCTGAACACCCTGTTATACTGGATCCCGGCTTTCATCGCCTTCCTCATCTTCACCGTCTCCATCTTCGCGGAAACCAACCGCATGCCCTTCGACCTTCCCGAGTGCGAAACCGAACTCGTCGGCGGCTATCACACGGAATATTCCTCGATGAAATTCGCCATGTTCTTCATGGGTGAATACGCCGCCATGGTCATCGGCTCCGCGCTCATCATCACGCTGTTCCTCGGTGGTTGGTCGGTCGGTTTTGGGCTCGATGCCTATATTGCCAAGTGGGAAATTTTCGGAATCGGCATTGGTGGTTTCATCCACATGGGCTGCTTCCTGACGAAACTCATCCTCTTCATCCTTTTCTTCATCCTCGTCCGCTGGACGGTGCCCCGGTTCCGTTATGACCAACTGATGAAACTCGGCTGGGTCGTGTTTTTCGAAGCCGCTCTCATCAATGTTTTCCTCGCCGCACTCATCCTAGCCGCACCTCAGCTCAAGGGAGTCATCATCGGCATCGGCAGCGTGCTGCTCATCGTCCTGACCTTCGCCGTCATCTGGGTGGCGAAAGTTTCCGAAGAGATCCCGAAAGGGCTCCGAGCCTGATTCACTAACACCTCTCATCTTCCCGCATCATGGCCGTCGTCAAACTCCAGCGCCCGAAGCTCAACTTCGGTGAGAAAATCTACTTCGGAGCCCTCATCAAGGGTTTCTTCCTCACCATGACCCACGCGGTGAAAACGCTGCGGGGTAAATCGGTGGGAGCCAAGGAACTCGCGTCCTCCGGCCTCGGCGTGACCATGCAGTTCCCCGAGCAACGCTGGGACTCGCACATGCCCGAATACTACCGCGGCGCCCCCACCCTCGTCACCGACGAACAGGGCCGCGAGCGCTGCGTTTCCTGCCAGCTCTGCGAATTCATCTGCCCGCCGAAGGCAATCAAGATCACCCCTTCGGAAATCCCCTCCGACGATCCATGGGCCAAGGTCGAGAAGCGTCCGCTGGAATTCGACATCGACATGATCCGCTGCATCTACTGCGGCATGTGCGAGGAAGTCTGCCCCGAGCAGGCGATCTATCTCCGCAAGGACTACCTGATCACCGGCCTCAAGCGCGCCGACATGGTTCACGACAAAAAGAAACTCTACGAAATCGGCGGCACCCGCGTCGGTCTCGTCAACAAGTGGAATGAGTTGAAATGAAATCGATCTCATCTGCCATCGTCGTTCTAGCAGGCATTTACGGCATCACCACCTCAATAGCGATCCTAGCGATGAATGCGTCGGTCGTGCCCCTGCTCGGAGTGACCGCGGGTATCGTTACATTGGCTCTGGGACTAGTCGGCTGGTGGGCCAGCCTGAAATACGACCGCTCATAACTTTTCAAATACCATGCCCTCCTACCTCTTCTGGCTCTTCGCAACAGTAATGCTCATCGGCGGCACGGCTGTGATCGCCTTCCGCAATCCGGTTTCCAGCGCACTTTCCGTAGTCACCTGCTTCGTCGGTCTCGCTGGTCTGTTCATCGGTCTCAGTGCCTTCTTCGTCGGAGTCATCCAGATCCTCGTCTACACCGGCGCGGTGATGGTGCTGTTCCTGTTCATCATCATGCTGCTCGACCTCAAGGATGAGGAAAAGCGCGCCAACTCGCTCGCGCCGGTTGCCGCCGGTCTAGGCCTGGTGGTTGCCTTCGTCGTCCAGCTCGTCGGCATCCTTTCCCGCTCGCCTAACAAAACCCTTCCCGCACTCGACCAATCGAGCCTCGCCGCAGCAGCGAAAAGCCTCGTTGACGGCCACACGATCACAGAGAACAGCAAAATCGCCCTCGCCCTCAACCAAGGCAAACTCCCCGACGTCCACCTCATCGGCCACACGCTTTTCACCCAATACAACCTGCCGCTCCAAATCCTCGGTGTGCTCCTCCTCGTCGCCACCGTCGGCGTCGTCGTCCTTTCCAAAAAACAAGCGGACTGATCACCAGCAACTTTTCAAAATGGCTACATTGAACGACTACCTCCTCGTTTCCGGTCTGCTCTTCGGCATCGGCCTTGCCGGCGTGGTGCTGCGCCGGAACATCATCATCGTTTTCATGTGCCTCGAGCTCATGCTGAGCGCGGCGAACCTCACACTGGTCGCCTTCTCGCGTTTCAACCCCTCGCCCAACGGCCTGCCCGACTACAACGGACAGATGCTCGTCTTCTTCGTCATCACCGTCGCCGCAGCCGAAGTCGCCGTCGGCCTCGCCATCATCGTCGCCCTCTACCGCGCCCGCCAGACGATCCACACCGACGAACTCACCTCGCTGAAAGGCTGAGGAACATCGAACTTTGAACGCCCAACGTCGAATATTGAAGGAAGAGAATTCTGAAAACTGAAAAGCCGACAAACTCCTTCCTCTGATCACTTCCCACTTCTTCCTATGACCCTTCCTTGGATCCTCCTCTTCCTCCCGCTCGTCGTCGCAGCGGTGAACCAACTTGTTTTAAGAAAATCGGCGGTGGTTCCACTCGTCTCCACCGCTTCCGCCATCGCGACATTTGTCATCGCACTGACGCTCCTCAAAAACAAAGGCGTGGTTGCGTTCCCATGGGCGACCATCGGCGACTTCTCCATCGAAATCGGCATCAAGCTCGACCAGCTTTCCACCGGCATGATGATCGTCGTCACCGGCATTGGCATGCTGGTTCACATTTTCTCGCTCGCCTACATGAAGGAGGACGACGCGAAGGCCCGCTATTTCACCGGCCTCTCGCTTTTCATGTTCTCGATGACCGGCATCGTGCTGGCCAACAATTTCATCATGACCTTCATATTCTGGGAACTGGTCGGACTCAGTTCCTATCTGCTCATCGGCCACTGGTATCAGAAGGACTCCGCCGCCGATGCCGCAAAAAAGGCGTTCCTCTGCAACCGCGTGGGCGACTTCGGCTTCATGGTCGGCATCCTGATGCTCTGGGGCATCACCGGCCACCTCACCTTCGATCACATGAAGGAAGGTCTTGAGGCCTTCAAAGTCGCGAATCCCACCATCTTCACAGGAGTGCTCTCCGCCGCTGTGCTCTGTATCTTCTGCGGCGCGGTTGGCAAATCCGCCCAGCTTCCACTCCACGTCTGGCTGCCGGACGCCATGGAAGGCCCGACTCCGGTTTCCGCGCTCATCCACGCGGCCACCATGGTCGCCGCGGGTGTTTACATGCTTTTCCGACTGCAAACCTCGCTCACCTTCGAAGTGTTCGAAGGACTCCAAGCCAGCACCATCATCGCCTGGACCGGTGGCATCACGTCGCTCGTCGCCGCACTGATGGCCACCCAACAGGACGACATCAAGCGCGTGCTCGCTTACTCCACTCTCTCGCAGCTCGGCTACATGGTGATGGCCGTCGGTTTCGTCCACGGTGAGGCCGGCATGTTCCACCTCTTCACCCACGCCTGGTTCAAGGCACTGCTTTTCCTCGGTTCCGGTGCGGTCATCCACGCCTGCCATCACGAGCAGGACATCTGGAAAATGGGCGGTTTGCTGAAGAAAATGCCGATCACCGGCTTCACCTTCCTCATCGGCTTCCTCGCCCTGATCGCCGTTCCCGGCACTTCCGGTTTCTTCTCAAAGGAGCAAATTCTCGAAGCCGCATTTGAGAAAGAGAAAATCCTCTTCTGGATCGCTGTGGCAGTTGCAGTTCTCACCCCGTTCTACATGACCCGTCTGTTCGTCGTCGCCTTCCTGGGCAAGACGAAATCCGACCACGCCGATCATGCTCACGAGGTCAGTCCGCTGATGTTTGTTCCGCTCGTCCTTCTTGCTATCCTCGGATTGATTGCAGGCTATCCATTCATCGCCAGCAAGTTTGCTCCGGCCTATCATCAGCCCGAGCATTTGTTCGAATTCGGAACCATCACCGTCATCTCCATCGGTGCGGTGCTCGTAGGCCTTATCTCCGGGTTCGTCCTCTATGCGGGCAAGGAAAAGGATCCCGTTTCGATCCCTTTGTTCAAAAACCGTTTCTACGTCGACGGTTTCTACGACAACTTCCTCGTCCGTTATTTCCAGGACGCCTTCTCCGCCATCATCGGATTCTTCGACGAGCTTGTCATCAACGGCCTGATCGTTGGCGGCTTCAGCCGTGCGGCGGAGAGCACTGGCAATCTTTTCCGCAAGGTCCAGTCCGGCAGCCTTCAGGGTTACGCCTTCGTCTTCGGCCTCGGAGTCGTTCTGGTCATCTACTTCACCGTGTTCGGCCGCTGAAAACCTCCCACTGAAAACCAGCAAACTTTTCACATGCTCGCCCTCCTCGTTTTCCTTCCGATTCTCGCCTTCATCGCGATTTTACTCGGCGCACCCGCCCGGCTGACCGCGATCGCCGCTTCGGTCATCAATCTCGTCCTCGGCCTTGCCGCCGCCTTCACGCCACATTCCGCCTCGTGGGCATTCTCGGTGCCGGTTCTTGAAAAGCCCGCGCTCAACCTCGCCTTCGGATTTCCTCCCGATGGCATGAGCGTCATCATGGTGCTGCTCTCCGTGATCGTCTCGCTGGCCGCAGTGCTTTCCGGCAAAGCTCCCGAAGGTAAGGAAAAACTCTACTACGGCTCCTCCCTTCTCATCTCCGGCGGCGCGCTCGGTGCCTTCGCCGCGACTGACCTCTTCTTCTTCTACGCCTTCCACGAACTCGCCCTCGTCCCGACATTCCTCATGATCGGCATGCTCGGCCGTGGCGACCGCCGCCAGGCCGCTTGGAAGATCACCATCTATCTGGGCCTCGGTTCCATCATCCTGCTCGCCGGTCTCGTCTGGCTCGCCAACCTTACCGGCACCTTCGACATCGCGAAGATGATCGCAGCCAAAGGTAATGTGGATGCAGCCTCGCAGAAAAGCATCGCCGCCCTGCTCATCGTCGGCTTCGGCACGTTGGTTTCCCTCTTCCCGTTCCATTCGTGGGCCGCTCCGGCTTATGCCAGCGCACCGGCACCTGTCGCGATGCTGCATGCCGGGGTTTTGAAAAAATTCGGCCTCTACGGCATCCTGCGCCTCGCGATCCCGCTCGTACCAGATGGTTTGAAATTCTGGCTCACTCCCCTGCTCGTTCTTCTGCTAGGCAATGTCCTGTGGGTCGGCTGGGTCACGATCTCGCAGAAGCGACTCGATACCATGCTCGGAAATTCCTCCGTCATGCACATGGGCTACATCTTCCTCGCCATCGCCGCGCTCATCGCCTTCCCGGGCAACACCCTTGCCTTCCCCGCTGCTGTCGTCCTGATGTTCGCCCACGGCGTTTCCATCGCACTTCTCTTCAGCCTGGCTGACCGCATCGAGCGCAACACCGGTTCGCTCGACCTATCCGATCTCGGCGGACTCGCAAAATCAGCTCCGGGTCTCGCCTTCATCTTCGGCATCGCCGCGATGGCGTCCATCGGTCTTCCCGGCCTTGCGAATTTCTCCGGCGAGGTCCTCGTCTTCCTCTCCGCTTTCAAGAGCTACAACGGCACCGCCGGTCTCGGCCCGGTGCAGATCGCCTGCATTCTTTCCATCTGGGGTGTGGTCATCTCCGCCGTTTACATGCTGCGCGCCTATCGGAACATTTTCCAAGGTCCAGCCGTGAAATCTACCGAAGCCGCCGCCGACATCACTCTTTGCCAGCGCATCCCGGCGCTGCTGCTGATTCTCGCGCTCTTCGCCGTCGGCCTCTGCCCGAACCTTTTGCTCAGTCTGCTGAAATATGTCCGATAGGACCTATAAGACCTATTCCTTTTCTCCACCATGCCCGCCTACTACCTAGAAGCCCTCACCGTCACCCTCGGCATCCTCCTGCTGATGGCCGAAGCGTTTTGCTCGTGCAAAAGCAAGGCCTGGGTCGGCAAAGCCGCCGCCCTCGGACTGACCGCGATTCTCGGACTGCTTTTCATCGCCAGCGGGCCAGACGCACAATCCAACGCCGAATGGCCGTTGTGGAACTTCTATCAATTCGACGGCCTCGCGAAATTCTACAAAGGCTTCGCCCTCGTCTGCACCATCCTCGTCCTTCTCATGGCCGTGGACTTCCGCAAGATCCTCTCCCGTTTCACCGAGCATCCCGACTCCGAATCCGGCACCGGTGAGTTCTACGCCCTCCCCGTCTTCGCCTGCGCCGGCATGATGTGGCTGGCTTCAGCCAAGGATCTGGCAGGTGCCTTCGTCGCACTCGAACTCGTCACTGTCACCTTTTACATCCTCGTCGCTTACATGCGCCGCAACGTCGGTTCCCTCGAAGCGGGTGTGAAATACCTGATCCTCGGCGCACTCAGCACCGGTTTCCTCGTTTACGGCATCGCTTGGGTTTATGGCAACACCGGCACCATGAGTCTTGAAAAACTCGCCCACCTCGAACACATCGCCAACCCGACCGGCCTCCTCTTCGGCATCGCTCTCGTGCTGGTCGGCCTTGGTTTCAAAATGGGTGCCGTTCCGATGCAGGTCTGGATCCCGGATGTCTATCAAGGCGCACCCACCCCGACCACCGCGTTCCTCTCCGTCGGATCGAAAGCCGCCGGGTTCATCCTCACCATCCGTTTCCTCGAACCCTTTCTGGCCAACGAAGCCACCCGCGGTCCGGTGCTCACCATCCTGCTCATCCTCGCCAGCGCCACCCTGTTGTTCGGAAACCTCGCCGCCATCCCGCAGACGAACTTCAAGCGCCTGCTCGCCTACTCCTCCATCGCCCACGCCGGATTCCTACTGCTCGCTCTCGCCGCAGGAAAAAGCGCTGCCGCCGATCTCAGCTCCGCCAAGGTGGTTTCCTTCTACCTCGGCACCTATCTGCTCATGACCCTCGGCGTCTTTTTCATCCTCGCCCAAGTCCGCATCCAGCGCGATGGCGAGATGATCAGTGATTTCAACGGCCTCGGAAGGACCAACCCACAGCTCGCTCTCGCACTCACTGTGTTGTTAGCCGCTCTCGCAGGTGTGCCGCTCACCGCCGGGTTCTGGGGCAAGTTCTTCGTCTTCTCGCTTGCCGTGGATGCCAAGCTCTGGGTCGGCATCGGTATCGCCTTCATCTCCGCAGCGGCCGGTTTCTATTACTACTTCAACGTCATCCGCGCCATGTGGTGGTCGGCTCCGGGCAAGGATGAGACCATCGTCCTGCCCGCCATCAGCAAGGTTTGCATCGCCGTGCTGACTTTGGCGGTCCTGGTCATCGGCTTCTGGCCGCAACCGATCTGGTCGCTGCTGAAGTAACGTTTTCCGGCTGATTCAACCGGAAAATATTCAATAGCATCGTCCCCACCGGAGGCGATACCGACACGTTCAGCTTAGGTTTTCCGCAACGTGGTGAAAACCGCCAGCCCTCCCTATCAGGCAGGGACAACCTGCGGCCCGCCGATCTCCCTCTTGATCGCTTCGAGCAGGGTCGCCTTGTCGAACGGCTTTGCCAGAGTTTGGCTGGCGCCGATTTTCCCAGCCAGGCGGAGATAACTTTGGGCACCGCCGTTCCAACCTCCGGACATCGCGATGATCTTCATCTCGGGTTGGCTGGCCCGCAGATGGAGGATGGTTTCAATCCCATCCTTGAGCGGCATGATGAGATCGGTCATGACCAGATCGAAACGCTCCTTGGAGGCGATTTCGATCGCCTCCTGGCCATTTGAGGCCGTACTGACTTCATAGCCCTCCGCGCGAAGAAGATGCTGGATGACAAAACACATCGGAGCCTCGTCATCGACAATCAGAATTCTGGATTTTGGTTTCATGTGGTTCGGTTGATTGGGTCTCCCGGGGAAAGAAAACAGCCGAAAACAACAACGGATGGGTTGTCCCCTATTTCACCCACCACGCTCAAGGCCCGAATCTCACGCAATCGCGTAGCCGGGAGTTTCAGTCATCTTCCGCCAGAATATCCTGGATCGCCTTGAGGAGCGTTTCCGCCGTATAGGGCTTGGGTAGGAAATGATTCAGCCCGGCACTCGCCGCCTTGGCCACCTTGCCGTTCGCGCTGATGCCACTGGCACCGATGATCTTCAACGACGGATTCCGACGGCGCAGCACCTGGATCGTCGCGGGGCCGTCCATCACCGGCATCATCATATCAGTTAGGACCACGGCGATGCGGTCCTGGTGCGTGACATAAACGGAAACCGCCTCCGAGCCGTCCGCTGCGAGAAGCACCTTGTAGCCGAAGGCCTCGAGTGTCTGTTTGGTGATCTGCCGGATGGAGGCCTCGTCGTCCACCACCAGCACGGTCTCGCCCCGGCCGCGGGGCAGGTTGGTTTCGGACAGCAGCGCCCCATCGTGGCCGGCGTCCGTCTCCCCCGGCAGATAGATCCTGAACCTCGCGCCCGTCCCGGGATCGCTGTAAGCCCGGATGAAGCCACCGTGGCTGCGGATGATGGCGAGCGAGGTGGAAAGCCCGAGGCCGGTTCCCTTGCCCACTTCCTTGGTGGTGAAAAACGGATCGAACAGCTTGTCCATGATCCCGGCGGAAATGCCGTGTCCGGTGTCCTCCACCTCGATCTTCAGATAGGGACCGGGACTGGCCTCGATGTTCATGCCGGCGTAATGCTCGTCGATCACAAGATTTTCGGCCCTGATGGTGATCCGCCCGCCTTCCGGCATGGCGTCGCGGGAGTTCACGCAGAGATTGAGAAGAACCTGATGGATCTGCGTGGGATCGCCCTTCACGGACCAGAGTCCGGACTCGACCAGCGTTTCCAACTGGATGTTCTTCGGAAACGTTTCCCCGATGATCCTCACCAGATCCCTGACCACATGGGCCACCTGAACATCGACGGAGCGCCCTTCCACGCCACGGGCAAAGGTAAGCACCTGGCTGACCATTTCCGCACCGCGGCGGGCGCTTTCCCCGACGAGGCTGAGAATCTCAAGTCCGTTAGGATTATTGACGTAGGAGCGGAGCAGGTCGATCGACATCATGATCGGGGCCAGCACGTTGTTCAGGTCGTGGGCGATGCCGCCGGCCAGGGTGCCGATACTCTCCATGCGCTGCGCGCGGAGGAACTGTTGCTCGAGATGTTTGCGCTCGGTGATGTCGGTGTTGATGGCGAGGATGGCTTTAGGTTTCCCGAGATCATCATGCACAAGGCTCCAGTGCCCCTCGACGGTCCTCATCTCCCCATCCTTCGTCAGTTGCTCGATCTCGCCGACCCACTCGCCATGCTCCAGCGTTTTCTGAGTTGCTGCGAGAAAATCACGGGAATCTTCATATAACAGCTCCTTGATGCTGGAGCCGACCGCCTCTTCAATCGTCCAGCCATACAGCCTCTCCGCGCTCCGGTTCCAGAAAAAGATCCGGTGATCCAGATCACGGACGATGATCGCATCCTGCGCCTTGTCCAGAAAGGAGGCCTGCTCGCGAATGCGCGCTTCCGCCTGCTTGCGCTCTGAGATATCCATGGACAGTATGAAAATCCCCTCGGGAATCGGATAGCACCTCACTTCAAACCAGCCCGAGCCTCCTTCCTCAAACAGAAACTCGACATCGCAATGTTGGGCTGTTCTTTCCTCCATGCAGCGCTTGAGCGGCACGAAGATATCCGTCTCTTCGATACCCTCCCAGGCGTCGTGCATCGTCCTGCCAAGCAACTCCTCGTTCGGCCTGCGGTTGTGCACGGCCGCGACGGCGTTCAGATAGAGATAGCGCCAGTCGAACCCGATGAGATGGCATCCCTCCATCATGGTGTCGATCGTCGTGCGGTAGCGCTCCTCGCTGACCCTCAGAGCGGCTTCCACCCTGTGGTGTTCGTCCGCTTTCACGAGATTGTCGAGGGCGAAGGAAATGTCCATCGCCGCCTCCACCAACAGCTCCGACTCCTTGTCCTGGAAAAAATCCTTCTCATTCGAATACACGGTGAGGGTCCCGCATGGTTTCTCCCTCAGGCGGATCGGAAACGCCGCACAGGAGTGGAAACCGCACCGCACGACCTCTTCCCGCCACGGCAAGGTGGAGGCGTCCGCCAGCATGTCGTTACAGATATAACTACGCTCCTCCCGGAACGCCGTGCCAATCGGACCGCAGCCTTCCGGCCGCTCGTCCGAGTAGATCCCGATGTTTTCCAGATAGTTCCCTGCGTCGCCCCACGATGCCACCCGATCAAGCCGCTTCGTTTCGGGATTGTGCCACCCGATCCATACCATGCGGAACTGGCCGAACTCCACCAGCACCTGACAGACTTTGGTCAAAAGCGCCTCGCGGTCCGGCGACCAAACGATCGCCTGATTCACCTGACTGAGCGCCGAATACAGCCGGCTCATTCTCACCAGCTCATTCTCATGTGCCTGACGTTCCGTTTCCTTCGCCTTCAGGGAGGCGTAACCCGTCTCCACCAAACCAAACACCTGCCTCATCAACAGCAGTAACAGGATTGACGTTACTGCGACGAAAAACAGACCCTTGGCCAAACTCCACTTCACGAGTAGCTCCGGGTCCGGCAGCAGCGCTCCCAGCGCGTGATCCGAAAAACAGATCCAGAGCGTGGCGAACACCGCATAGGCCAGCGCGACCTTCCATGCGCGCGTATTGAAGTAGCCGGGGCGCCTCGTTTCGTCAGGTTTGGCATTTTCGCTCATGGG
>JBDSNC010000099.1:0-39938 GCA_039915545.1 Luteolibacter sp. | reverse complement strand
GGTCCCATTCCGAACCCGGAAGTGAAACGCCGCAGCGCCAATGGTAGTGAGACGATAGGTCTTGTGAGAGTAGGTCGTCGCCAGGTATATGCCCGGCTCCAAGCAATTGGAGCCGGGCTCTTTTTTTGTGGGGACAGCAGGAACACCGCGGGCAGAGGCAAGGGCATGCCTTGCTGGCTATCAATAGGTCCTATGGTAATCATAGGACCTGCGCTCCGCGCCGGTGTTCCTCAGAACTCGCAGTTCCCGGGCGTCCGGGCGAAGGGAATCACGTCACGGATGTTCGACATCCCCGTCACAAACATCATCAGACGCTCGAAACCGAGACCGAAACCTGCATGTGGCACACTGCCGTATTTCCGCAGATCAGCATACCAGCTGTAAGCTTCCGGGTTGAGATCGTGTTTCTTGAAATTATCGAGTAGGACATCAAACCGCTCCTCGCGCTGGCTTCCGCCGACGATCTCGCCGATGCCCGGGACGAGCACGTCCATGGCCGTGACGGTTTTGTCGTCGTCGTTGAGGCGCATGTAGAACGGTTTGATTTCCTTCGGGTAATTGAAAACCGTGGTAGGCCTTTTGAAATACTCTTCCGTGAGCCAGCGTTCGTGCTCGGATTGCAGGTTGAGGCCGTATTCAACCGGATAGGCGAAGGTTTGTCCACTGGCCTGGAGCAGTTTCACCGCATCGGTGTAGCTGATCCGTTCGAAGGGTCTGCTGGCGACAAACTCCAGCCGCTCGCGCAATCCCTTGTCCACAAACTTCTCGAAAATCGAAAGATCACCCTCGTTGTTGTCCAGCGCCTCCTGCACCAGGTATTTCACCAGTTCCTCCGCCAGATCCATGTCGCCCTCAAGATCGCAGAACGCGACTTCCGGCTCGATCATCCAGAACTCCGCGGCGTGGCGCGAGGTATTGGAATTCTCCGCCCGGAAAGTGGGACCGAAGGTGTAAATGTTGGAAAGAGCGCAGGCGAAGGTTTCTCCCTCAAGCTGGCCACTGACCGTTAGGAACGCACGCTTGCCGAAAAAATCCTCGGCATCGTTGCCAGCCTTGTCATCCGGCAGTGTCGTCACCCGGAACATCTCGCCCGCGCCCTCACAGTCGCTGGCTGTGATGATAGGCGTGTGGACGCAGATGAAATCCCGTTCTTGGAAAAACTTGTGTACGGCGTAGGCCATCCGGCTGCGCATGCGGAAAACCGCGCCGTAGAGATTCGTCCGCGGGCGGAGATGGGCGATGGTGCGGAGAAATTCGGTGCTGTGGCCCTTTTTCTGAAGCGGGTAATCCTCCGGTGCCTCGCCTAACAATTTGATTGATCCCGCCTGCATTTCCCACGCCTGTCCTGCAGCGGGCGAGGGGATCAGTTTGCCGCGCACTTCGACGGATGCGCCGGTGCTCATTTTCGTAATGTTCTCATATCCTGGAATCCCGGCATCCGCGACGATCTGCAAATTGCCGAGGCAGGTGCCGTCGTTGAGTTCGAGGAAGGAAAACGCCTTTGAATCGCGGCGCGTGCGGATCCAGCCCGCCACGTAAAGGTCATCGGTCGGCTCGGTGCGTTTGAGAACGTGCTTGATCAGTGATCGCATGGGCTTGGATAGCGAGTGCCATTCCGGTTGTCAAAGCAGCTCCCGGAATTTGATGATAGTTGAAGGGACAAAATCCGGTAATACGCTACTCGCACGCCCGATGCCTATTATGAAAATCTACTACGGACTCACCTTCCTTGCGATTGTCCCTGTTGCGCAAGCTTGGTCACCAGCCCAAGAACCGCCGGCAATTCCCTTGAATTCCTTCGTTCTTCCGGAAGGCCTCGAAATCACTCCTTGGGCGCTTTCTCCCGCCCTTTTCAATCCCACCAATATGGACATCGACCAGCGTGGTCGTGTCTGGGTGACGGAAGGCGTGAACTACCGAGGTAAAGCCGGTCGCCAGCCGGCCGGTGACCGCGTCGTCATTCTGGAAGACACCGATGGCGACGGAAAATGCGATAAATCGAGCACATTTTGGCAGGACCCCGAGCTGGTTTCCCCTCTCGGCATCGCGGTTTTTGACAACGTCGTCATCATTTCCCAACCGCCGAATCTCCTCAAGCTCACCGACGTCAATCGCGACTCGAAATTCGACCCCAAGGATGGCGACACCCGCGAAGTCCTGCTCACTGGTTTTAACGGAAAAAACCACGACCACTCGCTGCACTCGGTCACCGCCGGACCTGACGGCAAATGGTATTTCAACCAAGGCAACACCTGTGGCGTCTTCACCGACAAATCCGGCAAGACCTTCCGCATCGGCAGCAGCTACTACCAAAGCGGCGGTGGCGAGTGGCCCGTCGACACCAAGGCGATCGTCGGCCAAGCCAGCGACGATGGCTTTGTTTACGTTGGCGGGTTCACCATCCGCATGAATCCCGATGCCAGCCACGCCGAGTGCGTCGGTTATGGCTACCGGAATTCCTATGAGCAGACGCTCACTTCGAACGGAAACGTTTTCCAAAACGACAACGACGATCCGCCAGCCTGCCGCACCAGCAACGTGCTTGAATACGGAAATGCCGGCTATTTCTCCAACGACGGCACCCGCTTTTGGAATGCCGACCAACGCCCCGGCCAGGACATCCCGACTGCCCACTGGCGTCAGCAGGATCCGGGCAGCATGCCTCCCGGCGACGTGTACGGCGGCGGTGCGCCGACCGGTATCGCATTCTACGAAAATGGTGCGCTCGGCACCAAGTTTGCGGGAACGCTGCTGTCCTGTGAATCCGCCCGCAACGTGATTTTCGGCTACCAACCAACCGCAGATGGCGCGGGTTTCAAGCTCGACCGCACGGATTTTGTCACCACAAACCCCGACAAAAATTTCGTCGGTGCGGATTTCACCGGCGGCGGCAAAAAGAAACCGGACAGCGCGGATACCGATAAAAACCGCTTCAATTTCCGTCCGTCCGATGTCTGCGTGGGCCCGGATGGAGCGCTTTATGTCACCGACTGGACCGATCCCCGCGTCGGCGGCCACGATACTCAGGACGATGCCGCTTCCGGCGTTGTCTATCGAATCGCACCGAAGGGCTTCAAGCCGGTTGTCCCGAAAATCGACCTTGGCACGATCGACGGCGCGGTGCTCGCTTTGAAATCGCCTGCCGTCAACGTCCGCTGGTTGGGCTTCCAGAAGCTGAAATCTGCCGGCCCAGCGGCGTTTGATGCCGTCGCGAAGGTCGTTAAGGACCCCGATCCTTACATCGCCGCCCGCGCCATCTGGCTCATGCCTTACCTAGGTGAAAAGGGCAAAGCCGGCCTCAATTCCCTCCTCGCCAGCAAGGATGCCGCCATCCGCCTCACTGCTTTCCGGGCGATCCGCCGGACCGACGGCGCGATTGACGACCTTCCCTACGCCGTCAAACTCGCCACCGATCCTGACCCAAAAATTCGCGCCGAAGCTGCGATCGCCATGCGCTATCGCAAATTCGACGAAGCCCGCAGCGTCTTGCTCGACGTGGCCAAAGCCTACGACGGCAAGGACCGTTCCTACCTCGAATCGCTCGGAATTGGAGCAGGTCACAATACTGAAATGCTATGGAAAGCCGCAGTGGAAACCATGAAACCCGGCGAACCCGCCAACTGGTCGGACACCTTCGCGCTACTCACCTGGCGCTTGAAGCCCGAGGCCGCAGTCTCCGCGCTCAAAATCCGCGCTTCCGACGAAAAACTCAATTCCGCCCAACGCAAGCTCGCCGTTGATTCCATCGCTTTCATCAAATCCCGCGCCTCGGCGGATGCCTTGATCGACCTGGCTGCCGAGGGTTCGGCGGTCCGCGATCAGGCGGTGTGGTGGCTTACCAACCGCAGCGAGGGTGAATGGGCATCATTCAACCTAAAGCCCGAGTTGGAAAAACGCGGCGTCCTCCAGAAAGCGGTCCCACTGATGGAAATCACTGTCCCAGCGAAACCTGAATCCGCAAAATTCACCGTCGCTGACGTTGTTGCTCTCAAAGGTGATGCGTCGCGTGGCAAATCCGCCGCCGGACGCTGCGTCATGTGCCACCAGCTCAACGGCAGCGGACCGGATTACGGCCCCGATCTCAAAGGCTTCGGTAGCCGCCAGCCCGCCGAGGTCATTGCCAAGGCCATCATCGATCCCTCAGCAGACATCGCCCACGGCTTCGACGGCAGCGCCATCCAGTTGAAGGACGGCAAATGGATCGACGGTCGTGTGATTGCGGACGGAAACCCGGTCGTCATCCGCTCCACCGGTGGCGTCACCCAGAAAGTCCCGAAAAACCAGATCGGCGAGCGCAAGAACATGGACCGCTCGCTCATGCTGGGTGCCGACCAACTCGGAATGACCGCGCAGGATGTGGCGGACGTCATTGAGTGGTTGAAAACCTACTGAGCCGATCACTTTGAAATCAAGGAGCGGTGGACTCCGGTCCGCCGTGACTTGGGACAGCCAATGTTTCGAGGGAACCGCATCTCATTGGCACTTCTTGGACAGGCGGATCGGAGTCCGCCACCTCCGAGGGGCCAGTGAAGCTAGGTCATGCCTACACAGCGGGCAGATTCTTGTGCGAGCCATCACAGAGCGGTGGATTTCCGGTGTGTTTGCACTGGCACCACCACACGGTTTTTTTCTCTGCCACCTCGTATTTCACCGGTTGCAGCCCGGTGCCCTTGTGCGAGCCATCGCAGAACGGCGGATGGCTCGAACGGCCGCAAGCACACCACCAATGCACGCCTGCCTCGACTTCGAGCGCCAGCGGCTTCGTATCGCAGATCAACGGTTTTTCAGCCATGCATTGAGGCTGAGGGGTTTCTGCTCTCAGTGCGAGGCCGAAACGGGCGCAATCGCGGATTTCACTTCCATCGCCGCCAGGGATTTTTCCTGATCGGGTGCCAGCTTCACCGTGGCGGGATTCTTATCGAGCTTCGGATACCTTTGGGAAGGCACTTCGTTCAGGAACGTCGCCCCGAGCCAAGCTGCGAGAATAACCGAGGAACCACTGACAAATTTGCGGATGTTCATCAAATGATACGGAAATGTTTACTATTCCCGTGGGCGAGAATTGGTTCTTTCTCCGGGAAAAAGCAATCCCAAATATTTCATTTTCAGCGCGGCCCGTTCAAAAGGGGATTGTCCTCATCCATCGCCGCCGCTAGTTTCGCCCCCACGGGAACCCTGCTCCGCCAGACCCGGAAACCATCCGTTAGCAACTTTCCAATTCCATGGGCATTTTCAGCAAACCGCGACTGCGCAGTATCGACCGACGTGAGGACATGCCCGAGGGCCTATGGGTCAAATGCCCCGAGTGCGGCGCGCTGATCCACGTTCTGGAGCTCAAGCAGAACAACCAGGTCTGCCCGCATTGCAGCCACCATTTCCTGATGGATTCGCGCGAGCGCATCCAGATGCTGGCGGACACCGATTCCTTCGAGGAAACCGAAATGGGCCTCATTTCCGCCAACCCGCTCGGGTTCGCCGGCTACGCCGAAAAAACCGCCGCGCTCCGTGAAAAAACCGGCCTCGATGACGCCGTCGTCTGCGGCCGCCTCACCATCAACAAGCAGCGGGCGATGATTGCGGTGATGGATTTCAAATTCTTTGCCGGATCGATGGGTTCCGTCGTCGGTGAGAAAATCACCCGCGCCATCGAGATGGCTATCGCTGAAAAGCGCGGCGTCATTATCGTTTCCGCCTCGTCCGGCGCGCGGATGCAGGAAGGCATGCTCTCACTGATGCAGATGGCCAAAACCTGCGGCGCGCTCGCCCGTCTGTCCGAGGCGAAGCTGCCCTACATCTCCGTCCTCACCCACCCGACCACCGGCGGCGTCACCGCTTCCTTCGCCACCATCGGTGATATCAATCTGGCCGAACCCAAGTGCATGATCGGCTTCGCCGGCCCGCGCGTGGTCAAGGAAACGACCCACCAGAATCTCCCACCCGGCTTCCAAACCGCGGAGTTCATGATGGAGCACGGCCTCATCGACGCCATCGTCCCGCGCACCAAGCTGCGCGACAAGTTAGGCTCGCTGCTGGGCTACATGATGCTGCAGGCTTGAGAGACCAGAATCAAGAATCAAGAATCAAGACGTGAAAATCTTGATTCTGGTATCTTGACTCTCCCGTCTTTTCTCACCCTTCTCCCGGCGGTGTGAGGACCACCACTCTCTCCACTCCGCGTTTGGAAAACTCCTCCCAGTAGCGTTTTTCCCAAGCCACCGTGCGGGCGCGGCGGTCTTCCTCGCTGAGTTTTTCCCACTCGGCGAATCCGATGGCCCGTGCGAGATCGCGATCCGCCATTCTAACGGCCAGTTCGTCCCAAAAACTTTCGTTGCGGAATTCGTCGTAACACTCGTGATAGAAAAGCCGCTCCTCCATCTCCTGCTTCACACGGAAGCGCTGGCTTTCCTCGTCGAACTCGATCCAGTCGCCCAGGCCGGAGTGGCCGGCTTTTTCCAGAATCTTGCTCTCAAGGTCTTCGAAGGCGGACACCTGGTCGTTCGCGGATTCCTTCTGATTCCACGACGCGACGTTTGCCGCGAGGCTGACCATTTCGACCAATGTCGCAAGTTCCTGATCTGATAAGCGCAAATGCATTCGTGCGGGGAAGAAACCACCGCCGGGCCCCGCCCGCAAGCCTGCAACACTCTTGGCTTGATCTTGCGGGAAAGCTCCGGCAGTTTCCCGCCCTGCCCCTGCACGAGTAGCTCAGCGGTAGAGCGGTCCGCTTACACCGGATTGGTCGGCGGTTCGATCCCGTCCTCGTGTACCATCTTTATCAAACCGTCATCGCCGTCCTCATTGCCGGGAGTCCGCGAGGCAGGCGGCCCACGCCGGCCGGCCATTGATCACCTGATCCGCAGCGACGGAGTCGCGCTGGATGGCGGTGCGGCTGTCAAAAAGTTCGATCGTCGCCGGGCCTTCCGTGCTGCTGCATCTGACGACAATATCGCGGCCCTCTTTCACGAACACCCAGCGCTCGATGGGATTGGCGCACCGCACTTTGGAAATGAGTTTTCCTTTTTCTGAAATGTCCAAGCCACCGGGAACCTCCACAGCGGAGAATTTCAATTTGTTGGGATCCGCCACTGTCCACTCCGACGCTGCGGGCGGCGGTTTCGGTCCCTCACGCACTTCGTCCGAGGCACAGGAAACCAGCGCCACCAGTGGCAATCCAAAAATCAGCCAACGACTCTTCATGGCCGGAACGGTAAGCAGCAAGCCTGCCGTGTCCATCGCCGATGAGTGAAGTTTTCGCACCGGAAAACCGCACGGCTCAAAACCGCCAGACATCGAGTGTCACGCCTTTCCGGCAGGCTTCCGCGCTCTCATCCACCATCCCACGGCTCAGCCAGCCGTCGTTCCACTCCACCCAATGTGCGCGGCCGGGGCTGGTGAAGGAGCCGGTGTTGATCACGCGGCGGCCGTTGTTTTCCCAGCATCCTTCGCGGTGGAAATGTCCGATGACGAGCACTTCCGCGTTTGGGAAATAGGCTTCGCAGAATTTAGCACCTGCCGATCCTTGGGTGAACCAGGCTTCCAGCATTTTCACCGCGCGCTTCGGCGGCAGGATGGCGTCCCAGGCGCGTTGGATGAAAAGGCGGCCGTTGGGATACTCGACGCTGCACAATTCCCGGGCGATTTCCCGGGCGACACGCAGCCGTGATTCGGCGTCGTGGTCCGCGAGAGGGTGCTGTTTCCAGAGCTCCAGCACGCGCTCGCCGTTGACCAGGATCTCCCGCTTCCAGGGCGAGCCGTCGAAGAGCAGCGCGTCGCCGTGCATGATGATGATTTTTCCCTCTGCCAGCTCCACCCAGCCGCGGCCGGGCCAGCCGGGGTCGTGGTTTCCGGAAAGAAAAATGGCCTCCACGCCTTCCTCGTCGCAGAGAGCCTTCAGCTCGGCCAGCAGCACGGTCGAGCGGGCGAGGAAGGGCTTCGCGAGCTCCTGCCAGGTGTCGCCATTGAAAATCACGGTGCCAGCGCCCGAGATCAACGGCCTCAGCGCGGAAATATTGCCGATCCGTGAAATCTTATGCCCGAGGTGGAGATCGGACAAAACCCTGACAGGTTCATTCATGGGCTGCCTGGCGTTGGCGCACCGCCTCGAATAGACAGACCCCCGTCGCCACCGAAACGTTCAAGCATTCGACCCTCCCGGCCATCGGGATGGAGGCGAGGAAATCGCAGTTTTCCGAAGTCAGGCGGCGCATGCCCTTTTCCTCGGCACCGAGCACCAGTGCGAGCGGACCTTTCAGATCCAGCTCGTAGATCGACTTCGAATTCGCATGATCCGAGGTGCCGACGATCCACAAGCCGGCTTCCTTCAGTTTTTCCATCGTCCGCGCGAGGTTGGTGACCTGGGCGAACGGCACATGGTCCGCCGCTCCCACGGAAATGCGGCGCACGGTCTCGGTGATGCCCACCGCCTTGTCCTTCGGCGCGACGACGACATCCACTCCGGCTCCGTCCGCGGTGCGCAGGATGGCTCCGAGGTTGTGGGGGTCCTGCACGCAATCGAGGATCAGCACGAAGGGTCTTTTCTTTTGGGAAACGATGGCCATCACGTCATCCTCGTCGAGCGAAGGCACGGCATGCTCCACCGTCTGGACGTGGCGGTTTTCACGTGCCTGTTTTTTCGGCGCACCGTGCGGCGGGGAGAAGCGAGGTTTCATGGCGGAAAAGCTGCCGCAGTGGAATGCATCAGTCGAGCGCTACCTGACAGGGACGTTCCAAATCCGGCTCGCATTCCAGAACGAAAAAAGCCCCGGCGCTCACGAAGAGAACCGGGGTTTGTGGGAATTCAGATCAGCCGGCCGTTATGGAGCTTTGACGCCTTTCAGACGGGCGAAGAGCTTGGTCGCGGAGCCGGTGGTCACGCTGGCGGTCACTTCGACCAGATCGTTGGGCGATCCGTTGGTGATCACCGTTGGCGTGCCGATGGTCACCGTGATTCCTGCACCGGGACCGGAGGGGAACCAGTTCACCAGATCCACCGACCACTGGTAGCTCGCGGTGATGTCGCTGGCCGGAGCATCCGCGCGGTTGTGGCGGAATGTGACGGAAGTGGCGGTGCCGCTGACGGCGGTGAGTCCGGTGTTGCTCACGGATGGATTGCTACCCATGTAGTTTTCCAGCGTGTTGGCAATTCCGTCGCCATCGAAGTCATCGTTCGGTCCGGTTTTCGTTCCAACACTGAATCCGGCGATCCAACTGGCATAGCTGTTGCCCGGCGTTTCGTCTTCCGTGATGGCGAAGACCTGACTGACGGGAGTGAATCCGACAGCCGATGCGGTAAACGTCGCGTTGCGGTTGCCGGTGTAGACGGCGTCATTGGTGGGAACCAGATAGATGGTTTTCGCAGCCTGACCCGCTGCGATGGTCACGGTCACCGGCAAAGCCCTGTAACCAAGGGTGTCATCCAGATCGACCTTCAACTGGCCTGAAGCGACGACTGACAAATCCACCGTAAGAGCGGATGTGGTATCCCCGGAGCGGGTGATTGTCACTTCCGCCTCGCCAGCGTAAGGAGGCCCGGCACCCAGAGAAATAGCTTCATTGAGGGTGATATTGTTACCTGCGACGGTGATTGTGAGCCCCGCCGTACCCGTGAAAACGATATCCGCAAGGTTTCGTGACGCGACGGTGATCGTTGATGTCGTGCCTACCAGAGTTTTCTGAACGATACCGGTCACGGTATTCGGCCCGGTTGGAATCGGGGCTCCCGTGATGGCTCCTCCAAAGAGATTTTGGAAAGTGCCGGTGGTCCCGTCAGAGATGCCAGTGACACCCGGAGTTCCACTCGAGTAATTCGGGCTTGGGAATGCCGAACCCGCGCTGGTGAAAGTCACACCCGTGATGGTCACCAAACGCCCTTGGTCAGCGTCCGTCAGCGTGGCAATGGTCCGCGAAACAGGAGTCACAGCATTTCCTGTGGAAACCGGATCACCAAAGGCCAGTTTGGGAACGAATTGAAGCTGACCGTTGAAGCTCGAGAGGGTGCCCATGACATTCGCCACGTTGTCGCCCACGATGTAAGGAGCGGACGGCGAGGGACGGGCGATATCGCCCGCATCATCGATTTGGATGCCTGCTCCACCATCCTGGAAGAACTTGGTGTTTCTTGACGCGTAAGCTCCAGTGAATGTGATCGGGCTGGTGACTCGGTAGATGCCCGGTCCGGCGGTGTAGGTGCGCAGGACGGTCAGGTTGGCAACATCCAGTGGCAGAAGGTAGTTGCCGATCGAAATGAAGCTGCGGCCACCAGCGGTTGGGAATGCCGCGACCTTGAGGACTTTGGCTCCGGTTCCGATGAGGATCGGGATGCCGGTGCCATTGTTGTAAACAGTACTGGTCGCAATCGGATCAGTGCCATCAAGGGTGTAGCGGAGGGTTTCTCCGGACACATAGGAGGCGAAGTTGGAAATGGATGCGGTTTGGTTGGTGAGGTAGGTTCCGCTGGTCAAGCTGATCGTTGGCACTATGACCGTGCTGGTCTCCCCGACGAGCGTTAGATCGTCAATCGCGGTCCCCGCATCGCTTCCCGTATCGTCGGCGTCTTGCCAGCGGAAGAAGGCGGTTTGTCCAGCCGGAATGTTAATCGGAATGGTGACGGTTGCGATAATGGTTCGGTTGGCAGGAAGATTTCCATCGAGAGCTCCGTTCGGGTTCGCAAGTGGAGGGCCGTTGACATCGAGGGCACTGTAGAGGGTGACTCCGGTAGAAGCGCTCAGGAAGTTTGCGCCCGTAATGGTGGTGCCATCCACGATGCCGTATCCGAATTGCAGAGCATTGAGAACCGCCGTTGAATTCCTCCAAGATTCGGTAGTGAAAGAGAAAGTCAGTCCGGTGAGGGCGGAGGCAGTGTCGTTTTTGACGAGAGCACCAAAAGCCATGATGTTGGTTCCCGAAGCGAGCGCTCCCAGAGCACGATCAGAGCCGCCGGTCGTGCCGTAGCTGAACAAGGCACCACTATTGCCGGTACCTGCATCGGCGGTGAGATCGGCCGGACTGGTTCCGTTTCCGCCGATTTTTGCAGCATACCATCCATTGAGGGTAGAACTGCTGGTCAAGGTGGAAAGATTGGTTTGCTGGCCTAGGGTGGACGAGAAGGCACCCGCGATCGTTGTAAATCCAAGCGCGTCAAAGGTTTGTGTGGTCGTTGGGACGCCAGCGGACGCAATGGAAATGGCATTGATGACCAGCGGTGCAGTGACGGTGCCTGAGACGGCCACGTTGCTAGTGGTAGCTCCGGGGGTTGCTACCGTTATATTTCCAGCAGCGCTGCCTACTGCTGCTGCTGCTGAGATACGCACTGAGATTGTTGTGCTGGAAACTGAGTTTGCAATAGGAGTCAATGTTACAGTGGGACCATAGGCACCGGTGGTAGCAATCTCATAACTTGCCGGAGCGGTGATCGTGATCGGTCCCGTGAGGTTGGAGCCGGATGCCGAAAATGTTTGTGCTGCGGACGCGATTCCGGACGAAGTAGCGAAGCCGGTGAGACTGGAAGCAGAGACACTGAGCAGTGGAGCTCCAGCAGCGGTCACGGTGCCTGTAAGAGTTACGGTCTTATTGACAGCATTTGTGGTGGAGAGTGTAACGTCCCCTGAAATGGTACCGATTGTTGCGGATGCCGAGATTCGCGCATAAACAGTTCCTGATGCGGTGCCGCCGGCTTGAGTGAGAGACGCGGAGTTGGAGAAAGTAGTGTTGTCCGTGGAAATCTCAAAATTGGCAGGCGCTGTGATTGTTATATCAGTCGTGAGGCCAGCCCCGCTGGCAGTAAAGCTCTGCGAAGCGGAGGGCGTGCCTGAGATGCTGGTAAAAGCGGTGGGGGTACCATTGACAGTGATAAATGTGCCGGTGGGAATGTAAATGGGTGTCCCACCGTTGCGCGGAGTTACCGTTCCAGCCGCAAAGTCAGTTGAATTTTCGTCAGTGTCCTTTGAACCCAGATCCACGCGACTTAGAGAAGTTGTGTTACTTCCGGCAGGCGCGCGACCAGAGCCCTCAAATTTGGTTCCAGATGTACCGAAGCCAACAAAATCGACGATGCCCGAGGCATTTGAGGCACTGGCGTCAAGCAGCGCGGTGGTTGAATTTACTAAGGCTACGCGGCCGGCAGTAGCACTCATATTTATTGTGCCGGTGGCATCCGCAGTTGGATTTACCGTGCCTACTGCACCGCCTGATGCACCTTGCACCAAGTAATAGGCACCGGCGGCGATTGTACCAGTTATAGCAGTGGTTTGATATGCAGACGTTCCAGTCGCAGAATTATATTGAACGGACCACCCAGCCACATTGACCGGCGAACCAGAAATATTGTGAAGCTCAACGAAATCATTTCTGTAAGATGCTCCGGAATTCCCGCCGCCTCCGTAGACTTGGCTGATCACCACCGTAGTGGATGGTGCGGCAAAGGCTGAAGTCGCAGCAAGAGCAGATGTGCATACCGCGAGCAGTGCTCGCGACCAGTGAGCGGGCCGTGACAGCCCGCCGGAGGGCGGTGATTGAGGGAGAAGTCTCATGATTGTGGGTATAGGTTGTGTGTGGATACGAGGAATCAGTACACCCTTTCTGAGGAAAGGCGCACTGTTCAAATGTGTCTTAATCGACACCGGTTAAGCAAAATATGGTCCAAAGTGGTTTTTGTTATGTTTTCGAAATACCGCTTGTCTTTTTGAGTTTTCAGTATTTACTGAAAACGTGAGCGAGGAAGGCGACAAACTGACGAAGGCGAGGGACGAATTCGTCGCCCAGTGGGGAGCGCTCGGCACACAGTGGGGGATCAACCGGACGATGGCTCAGATCCACGCTTTGCTGATGACGGCACCCCTACCACTGACCACGGACGACGTGATGGCGGAGCTGCAAATCAGCCGCGGCAACGCTCACACGAATTTGAAAGAGCTGGTTGCCTGGGGTTTGCTGCGGGTGGTGGTCAAAAAAGGGGAGAGGCGCGAGTTTTTCGAGGCGGAGAAAGATGTTTGGCAGATCTTTACTATTGTCGCCCGCGAGAGAAAGCGCCGCGAGATCGAGCCGGCTCTGGCGATTTTGAACAAGTGCGCGGAGGAAAGTCGTGAAATCACCACGCCGGAAGGCCGCGCTTTTCATGACCAGATGCGCCAGCTCGAGGACTTCGTTGGGTTCGCGTCGAAGATGTCCGACCGGGTCTCATCGATGAAGCACGGTCTTGCCGTGCAATTGGCAACGAAGCTTCTCAGCTAGTCTATTTTTTTGAGGTGGTTTTTCAGAAATTCCTGAAAGATCGAAACAAACGAAAACAAAAAGCAGAAAGAGGACCAATATGAATGCAACTGTGATCAGCTATGGAATCTATCTCGTCATCGCGCTTCCGCTCACCATGTGGGTGGCGCGCAACCTGTTCCGGAACGGCCGGATCTTCCTCGTGGACTGCTTCCACGGCAACGAGTCCCTGGCGGACAGCGTCAACCAGCTGCTCGTGATGGGCTTTTATCTGATCAACTTCGGATTCGTGGCCCTTTACCTGAAGCTCGCCGACGAGGTGGTCGACGTGCGCGGGATCTTTGAAGCGCTCAGTGGCAAGCTCGGCGTGGTGTTGTTAGTCCTCGGTGGCATGCACTTCTTCAACCTCTTCGTCTTCACGAAAATGCGCAAGCGTGCGACCTGGGACCAGGCGCCGCCTCCACTTCCACCGAGCGGGGTGCTGCGCGCGAGACCCTGAACGTCTGATAGGAACCAACCACCGCCATGAAAACGCTCACCATCTTCTACGACCCCCGCTGCGGCCTCTGCGTGAGGTTCCGCGCCTGGCTGGAAGCACAGCCGAAGCGCGTGGCGGTGGAGTTCCTTGCCTACGATTGCGCAGAGGCGGGCAGCCGGTTTCCGGGTCTGCTGGCGCTTGGCGCGGACAAGGACGTGGTGGTGCTGGCGGACGACGGACGCTGGTGGCAGGGAAGCCCCGCCTGGCTGACCTGCCTGTGGACGACCTGGGAATACCGCGCGTGGTCGTTCCGGCTGGCGGCTCCGGTTTTCCAACCGCTGGTGAAAAAAGCGGTGCATCTCCTTTCCGAGAACCGGCTTGCCATTTCCCGCCTCTTCAGCGTGCGCGAGGATTGGCAGCTCGCCGCCGCGCTTGATTCCGTGCCGTCGCCCGCGTGCGGGGGCGATGCCTGCAAACTTTGAGAAATTCCAATCGAACCAATTTTATGAATCCCGTGATCGTCATTTTCGGAGCCAATGGGTTCCTCGGCCGTTATCTCAGCCGCCACTTCGCCCGCCGGGGCAAGGAGGTGGTGGCCATCGCCCGCAGCCGCGAGGGCTGGAGTGGCGACGGCATGTTTCTGGAATGGGATGGCAAAACCCTCGGCCCGTGGGCGCTCGCGCTCGAAGGGGCGGAAGCCGTCATCAACCTGGCCGGCCGCAGCGTGAACTGCCGCTATACGGAAAAGAACCGCCGCGAGATCATCGACTCGCGGGTGGATTCCACGCGGGTGATCGGCAAGGCGATCGCCGCGTGCAAGACGCCGCCGAAGACCTGGCTCAATGCGAGCACCGCGACGTGGTACCGCCATGCCGAGGACCAGCCGCAGAACGACTGGCTGGGCGAGCCGGGCGAGGGGTTTTCCTGCGAGGTGGCCCAAGCGTGGGAGGACGCTTTTTTCGGAGCGGAAATCCCTGCGGAAACGCGGAAGCTCGCCCTGCGGACCGGCATGGTCCTGGCGAATGAGGAGGAGACGGTCTATGACGTCCTGAGAAAACTCACCGCCCGCGGCCTCGGCGGGACGATGTCTTCCGGCAACCAGCGGATCAGTTGGATCCACATGGAGGATTTCCTGAGAGCGGTGGAATTCGCGATCAACGATCCTTTCCTCGATGGGACGATCAACGTGACCGCCCCTGAGTTCCCCACGAACCGCGAGTGGATGCGCACTTTCCGCGAGGCGGTGGGCATGCCGATCGGGCTGCCCGCAACGGAGTGGATGTTGGAAATCGGTGCCCGTCTGATGGGCACTGAGCCGGAACTCGTTTTAAAAAGCCGCTGGGCGGATTCCGTCCGGCTGCGTGACGCGGGCTTCCGCTGGCGTTGGGCGAGGGCTGTGGATGCCGTGGCGGATCTCAATGGCCGGCGGGGTTTGGAGGGA
The DNA here is from genome assembly GCA_039915545.1 of Luteolibacter sp. Lineage (GTDB taxonomy): Bacteria > Verrucomicrobiota > Verrucomicrobiia > Verrucomicrobiales > Akkermansiaceae > Luteolibacter. The sequence goes on along the minus strand of JBDSNC010000099.1, from coordinate 24,813 downwards.
TTTTTCCGGGCGGCTTCGGAACGGAGCACGGGGGCGCGGGCTTGGTTGCCGGCGGCAACCCGCTAGCAAATTTTTACGGACATCTTAAAATTTAACATAAATAAGTTTTGGTTGGAAATTCTGCAACTTGTTGATATTAAACGGTATTACAATGTAAATTGCCTAACGGGAGGTTTTTCGGTTTGCCGCAAGAGGGGATGTCGCCTATGAGAGGCGCGCGATTGTTGAACGCAACCAAAAGCCATCCCTTTCCCAAAGCATGATTTTCCGACTCATTTCCCTTACCTCGGCCGCACTGGTTGCGGCGCTCTTCACCAGTTGCGGAAGCTCTGGTCCTAACGTCCTCTCCAAATCCTCCATCGGTTCCGGCGGTTACTACGCCAAGCGCGAAAGCTTCGCCCTGCCACCCGTTTCGACCACCGCAGTCGCCGCTGCCGCAGGCAAGCCACGCGACAAGCACTCGATGCCGGTTTACGCATTCAGCGACCGCAACCGCATCGTCCGGACCACGGCCTACACTTCCACCGAGTCGGACCACCTCATCTACGGCGACAAGAACGCCACCGGCACCACCCTCCGCTACAACGACCGCGTGCGCAGCGCCGCTGCTGATTGGTCGTTCTATCCGGTCGGCACCACCTTCCGCATCAAGGGCCTGCCTTATCTCTACGTCGTTGATGACTATGGTTCCGCGCTTCTCGGCACCGGCACGGTCGACATCTACACCCCGACCAAGGACGTCATGGGCCTCTGGGCCACCCGCAATGTCGAGATGACCGTCGTCCAATGGGGTTCGATGACCCGCAGCGCCGAGCTCCTCAGCCAGCGCACCAGCTACGATCATTGCCGCAAGATGCTCGCGAACATCCTGCGCCAGCGTCCGGATCTTGCCAGCGCCAGCGTTGCGAAGAACTGATTTCCTGAAATTTTCGAAAAGCCCGGTCGCTCCTGCGACCGGGCTTTTTTATTGGATCGGAGCCAGTAATCTCGCCGCCCGGCAGGCGGCCCGGAACAGGAACGGCTTCCTGTTGAAATCGTTCATACAGGCTTCCGGCGCGTAGGTGAAATCGGTGACGAGCATTTTCTCCACATCTGCTACGAACGCCGGATCGGTCGAGAAAGCGGTGATTTCGAAATTCAGGCGGAACGAGCGGTTGTCCAGATTCGCCGTGCCCACTGCCGCCAGCCGCTCGTCGATCAGCATCACTTTCTGGTGCAGGAAACCCTTGTCGTAGCGGAACAATTTCACGCCGTAGGGGATCGATTGCTCGTAGTAGGAAAACGCCGAGAGCCACACTAGAAGCTGGTCCGCGCGTTCCGGAATCAGAATTCGCACGTCCACTCCGCGGATTGCCGCCGCTTGGAGCGCGGTGAGCACGCCCTCGTCCGGCACGAAATACGGCGAGGCGATCCAAAGTTTTTTCCGCGATGAGTTCGCAGCCTCCGCCACGACGAGCTGCCACGAATCCGCCGGATCGGCCGGACCGGTGGGAATCACCGCAGCGATCTGGTCGGCGGCTTCCGGCTCGGTTTCCCAATGCAGTTGTGGAACTTGGTCGCAGGCCCAGAACCAGTCTTCGAGGAACACCATCTGGATCGCCTGCACGGCCGGCCCGCGGATTTTCAAATGCGTGTCCCGCCACTCGCCGAATTTCTGATCCCGGCCGAGGTATTCGTCGCCCACGTTCAGGCCACCGATGAACGCCGTTTTTCCGTCGCTGATAACGATCTTCCTGTGATTGCGGAAATTGAGCTGGAATCTGGACCACCAGAAACGATTGATGCCGAACGAGTGGCACTCGATCCCCGCGTCTTTCATCGCGTTCAGATAGCGCCGCGGCAACTTGTGCGAGCCGATTTCATCGAACAGGAAATACACCTTCACCCCGGCCTTCGCCCGCTCGATCAACGCCTCTTGGAACCGCGTGCCCAGCTTGTCGTTTTTCACGATAAAAAAGTTCACGCACAGGTAGCTCTTTGCCTCCTGGATTGCCTCGAAAATCCGATCAAAAGTCTTCTCCCCGTCGATCAAAAGTTCCAGGTCGTTTCCGCGTGTGAAAGGTAGTCCGCCCAGCACCTGCGCCGCGCGCTCGAAGGCGTCGTCATCTGGAATATCCACCTCGTAGCGCCGCAAACGCGTGTGCATCGCCACCGCCAGCTTGTTGAGATTGCTGTCATTTTCCCGCCGTCCGCCGACGTTTTTGGAAAACCTCGTGCGCCCCAGCAGCCAATACATCGGAATCGCCAGAAATGGCACGGTCAGCAGGGAAATCACCCAAGCGATCGTCCCCTGCGAGGTCCTCACATGCATCAGCGCGTGCAGCACGTGCAGCAGGCCGACGACGTAAAACGTAATTAACGCCACCAAGCCCAGCCACGTATTGAATTCGAAATCCGGGAAGAGCATGCCCGCAGGCTAACTGCCTCCGTTCGTAGTTCAATCCTTTAGGGTGTCTTCGGGCACGTGGGAAGACATCCTGAAGGATTGAACTACGAACAAATATACGCATGCCATCCGCGCCCTCAAGGCCGCTCCGGAGGCGGGGTGTAACTGAAAGTGGTGGGCAAAATAGGGGGAGTGGGCGTCTCGTCCACTTGCCGATGCGCGGCGAAAGCGTTAGCGCGAAGCTCTATTCTTTCGCTTCCCATCGGCAGGTGGGCCGTAGTCCCACACCCCATAAGGATTCCCATGCCGCTGCCCTCCACTTTCAGTTACTCCCCCGGAGGCGTTTCCGCCACCTTGGCGGTCTGTGGGTCCGGGAGGGTTTTGTAGTTGGAGCGGGCTTTTTTCGAGAGGAGCTCATCGGCTTTTTCCAGGATCGCCGTGCGGCAGAAGTCCTTCAAGCTCTCCGCCTTCACAATCCGGCTGGCACGGTCCGCGCGGTCGAATTCGTCCGCAGTTCGGAAAATCTGATTCCACGGCGGCGCATCCGGTTGATTCTCGTTTTGGCGGGCGGTTTCCAGCGTGAGGATTTTTTCGATCTCGTCCATCAACTCCACCGTCCGTTTGCCTTTTGGCCCGAGATACTGGCGGATCGTGTTGTCGCTCAGTTTGAGCTTTTTGGCGAGCCAGCGTCGGTCTTTGCCAATGGTCGCCAGCAGGCGTGGAATATCCTGATAATCAATCACCCTCCCAGACTAATGGATGCGTGGAGTGGCGGAAATCAGGACTTCGGAGAGTCTGATTCTTGTCTTTTGTGTCACTTGTTGAAATTTGTGATACCGCCAGTTTCAAATTGGTTTTGCCGATCACTTTCTCAGCTTGATTGACAAAAAATGTCTTATTAGGCTATTTGCGGAGCAGCCCCTGATGACCACCAGCCACGTGACACATGATTCTCAAAAATCCGCCCGAAACGGCGGAAGAGGGCTGGAGATGTCAGGCAACCCGACTCCCTGACCGCTCCATGCCCACCCTCAATTGGATCGGCAAAGATGCCGTCGTCAAACACCACCTGGAAGTGCCGTTCCACCTGCTCAAGGACGTGCCGGACCTTGCTTGCGGCGATCCCGGCAGTGGCAATCTCATCGTGCAGGGGGACAATCTCGTCGCCCTCAAGGCGCTGCTTCCGCATTACGCGGGCCAAGTGAAATGCATCTGCATCGATCCGCCTTATAACACGGGCAACGAAGGCTGGGCCTACAACGACAACGTCAACAGTCCGATCATCCGCGAGTGGCTTGGCAAGGTTGTCGGTAAGGAGGGTGAAACCCTCGATCGGCATGATCGATGGCTGTGCATGATGTATCCGAGGCTGGCGTTGCTTAAGCAGTTTTTAGCCGAAGATGGCTCGATATGGATTCACATGGATGACTCCGAAATCGGTCTTTTGCGCGTGCTCATGGATGAAATTTTCGGCGCCCACCGCTTCATAGCCTGTAATGTCTGGCAGAAACGATACTCCCGGGAAAACCGGGATGCGATTGGGGATGTTCATGAGTATTTGTTAGTTTACGCGATGAATCCTGATCGTTTTAAGACTATTAGGAACCGGGTCCCGATCGACGAAAAGCAGTCTCAGGTTTACAAGAATCCGAATAACGATCCGAAAGGGCGATGGCAGTCAGTTTCAATGACCGCTCAGGGCTATAGGCCAAATCAAATGTATGAGATTATTGCTCCGGACGGAAAATCCCATCGCCCGCCCGAAGGCCGATGTTGGTCAACCATCGAGAGCCAGTATCTCAAACTCAGGGAACAAGGACTCATTCACTTTGGAAAAGATGGGAATGGAGTTCCACGGATCATTCGTTATCTCTCCGACGTTTCTGGCTTTGTTCCTTGGACGTGGTGGACGCACGAAGAGGTCGGGCACACAGACGAAGCGAAAAAGGAGATCCAAGCGATTTTTGGAACTCAAACCGCCTTTGATACGCCAAAGCCCACTCGTATTTCAGAACGAATCATTCAAATCGCTACCAATCCTGGCGACCTCATCCTCGACAGCTTCGCGGGTAGTGGCACAACGGGACACGCTGTCTTGAAAATGAATGCGGCCAATCCTGACGAGGAGCCGCGGCGGTCGATTCTTGTTGAAATAGAGCCTCAGATTGCTCGCGAAGTGACAAGGGAAAGGGTGGGGCGTGCCGCTCATGGCTACACCAATGCAAAAGGCGAAAAGATCGAAGGACTTGGTGGTGGGTTCCGGTTCTGTGAATTGGGTGAGCCGCTGTTTGACGAAACCGGGCACATCCGCGATGCCGTAAAGTTCGGCGAATTGGCCCGACATGTATATTTTACTGAGACTCGCGAACCCTTGCCCCGCGAAAGGGTACCGAACTCGCCCCTGCTGGGAGTTTGTCGGGGTATTGCGGTCTATCTGCTTTTCAACGGCATCCTCGGCGACAAGACCTCGAACGGCGGCAACGTGCTGACCCGCAAAACGATGACCAAACTTCCGCCTTTCGACGGGCCGAAGGTGATTTATTGCGCGGGTTGCCTGATCGGAGCCGAGCGCTTGGCGGAAGAGGGCATCACCGTCCGCCAAACTCCTTACGAAATCCGAGTGTCATGATCGTCCTCAAACCCTATCAGAATCGTGTTCTCGGGTCGCTGCGGGATTTCCTGCGTGCCGTTTCCGCGAAGGTGAGTCTGCATCAGGCGTTTCACGATGTGCTGGCGGCCAACGAATTTCCTCCTGTTCCCTACATCCCGGTGATCGCCGAAGGGTTCGGCGGTGCAATGCCTTATGTCTGCCTGCGCGTGCCCACTGGCGGTGGCAAGACCTTGTTGGCCTGCCACGCGGCGGGTATCGCCAAGAGCGAGCTTCTTCATGCGGAACGGGCCGTGGTGCTGTGGCTGGTGCCGAGCCAGACGATCCTCAGCCAGACGGCGGACGCGCTGCGGGATCCACGTCATCCCTATCGCCGCGCCTTGGAAACCGCTTGTGCCGGACCAGTGGAAGTACTGACTATTGAGGAGGCGCTTGGGCTTTCGCGTGGCGTGGTGGAAGGCAGCACCGTGGTCATCGTCGCCACGATCCAGGTGTTTCGAGCGGAAGATACGACCGGACGGCGTGTTTACTCGCAGAACGGGAGCCTGGCGGATCATTTCCTGAATCTCCCTATCGGCCGCGTCGCCGATCTTCTGCTAGGACCGGACGGCAAGCCGGTCCCCTCGCTCGTGAACGTGCTGCGGCTGCGCCGTCCCATCGTGATCGTGGATGAGGCACACAACGCTCGGACCGACCTTTCGTTCGACGCCTTGGGCAAGGTGATGCCGTCGTGTATCATCGAGTTCACCGCCACTCCGGCCCGCAAGAAGATGCCGTCGAACGTGCTGCATTACGTTTCCGCTTCGGAACTCAAGGCGGCGGACATGGTGAAACTTCCGCTCAAGGTGGTGACGCGGCATCCCAGCCAGAAAGACCAGCTTCTCACGGAAGCCCTAACGCTGCGGGCCGATCTCGAACGCCTCGCGCTGGCGGAAGCTCAGGCCACCGGTGAATACCTGCGCCCGATTCTATTGATCCAAGCGTCGCGTGTGGACGATTGCCCGGAGTTGCGCGAGAGGATTACAGCAGACTTTGGTGTGCCGAAGGAGCAGATCAAGATCGCCACCGGAACGATGAAGGAGCTTCCGGGAGCGGATGAGATCAAGTCGCCAAAGTGTCCGGTGAGAGTGGTGATTACCGTGGAAAAACTCCGCGAGGGGTGGGACTGCCCGTTTGCTTACGTGTTGTGCAGCCTCCGTGAAACGAGATCCGCCACGGCGATCGAACAGATCGTGGGCCGAGTACTCCGCCTTCCGGGAGCCAAACAGAAACGCCATCCGGATCTGAATTGCGCCTATGTGCTGTCGCTTTCCTTAAACAATGCGATCCACACCGTCCTCCAAGAGCTGCGGGAGGCGCTGGAAAGCAATGGATTCACAACCGCCGAGGCCGAGCGAATCATCATGCCGGTGTCGAACGGCACGCTGGCGCTCGGCTCACAACCCAGAACCATTACGCTCGAACCGGGCAAAGAGATGGATACCGCAGTAGCGGCCGTTCAAGTGGCGGCGCTGGGTGGAAAGGTGAAACTGGATGGCAAGACGGGCGCTTTGACGATCATCGTACCGCTCGACAAGCGCGAGGAGGAGGCTCTGGCCGGATGTGCGAATACCCTGGAAGCCCGCGCGAAGATCCATGACGCAGTGGAAGCCGTTCGGGAGGCTGAAAAGGCTTTCGGCGGCGGAAGTCCGCGTCTGCCCACACCTTATGAGCTGAGGGCGCCGTTCATCGTCCCACAGCTCTGCGTGAACGAGGACGGCGACTTGTTCGTTTTCGAAAGCACGTTCCTGTTGGAGTTTCCGTGGCGTCTCGGGCAGAAGGATGCCACGCTATCAGAAGACTACAACCCGCTGAAACGACCCACTGGGAAAGCCGGAATCGTGGACGTGGATGCCGGGAACCGGGTGACGGCCGGCCTGATGGCGATGGAAGAAAGCGATGATTTCGTCGGCACGCTCCATCAGCAGGTGATGGAACTCGGTGGGTCGGGTGATTGGACCGTAGAGATGCTGATCGGCTGGCTGGACCGGCAGATCGATCACACGGACATCCCTGCCGGTGAGTCTGCGGTATTCCTGCGGAAAGCGATCCTGGGTTTGATGGCCGGATTCGGAATCGAGGATGCAAGCACGCTGGCGCTGGATCGCTACCGGTTGCGGGATCAGATCGAAAAGCGCATCCAGCGGCATCGTGTGGAGGAACGAGAAAATGCGTTTAAACAATGGCTGCTGCCTGATTCCTCTCTCGTTGTTGCCGAATCGATGACGGTTAATTTCTCGAACATCAACTATGATCCTGGTTGGTATTACGAGGGAGGATTCGGATTCAAAAAACACTACTTCGGCCCGAAGCCGGGCGAGCTGGAGGAGAAAAAATCCAATGGTAAACAGCGTGAGGAATTCCAATGCGCCCAATACCTCGACGGGCTTCCCGAGGTGAAATTCTGGGTGCGGAATCTTTCGCGCCGCACCACCTCCTTCCGCCTCCAAACATCAACGGATTGGTTCTATCCGGATTTCGTCTGCCTTCTTACTGACGGGCGGATATTGGTCGTGGAATACAAAGGCAGTCATCTGTGTGACGGCGAGGACTCCGGAGAAAAGCGCGCTGTTGGGGAAGTTTGGGAATCACGCAGCCAAGGCAAATGCTTGTTCATCATGCCGAACGGCGCGGATTTGGATGCGATCAAGAGGAAGATTTTGAAAGGGCAGAGCGAATATTGACTGGCTTTGCCAGTAATTTCCGGCAGCGGCGATGCGCTCAACGATTCTGTTGGTTTCTCAGTTTTCATCACTCCTCAAGTCTTGACAGAAATCTTTCAAAAGCTAGTTTGCTGTCATGCAAACCACACTTCGTATTGACGATCAGCTCTACCGGGAGGCCAAAGCGGAAGCTGCGCGGGCGGGTGTGAGTCTGACCCGTTTTCTCGAAGAGGGCCTGCGTCTGCGGTTGGAGAAAAAGTTGGCGCTGACCGGCACTCCCCATGCGTTTCGGACCTACGCTGCGGCGAAACCTGACCCGAGGACTTGGGAGGAAATCCGCCAAGTGGCTGACGACGAGCAAGAAGCATACGATCTTGCGAAACTGGGCCTGCGCGCTCCCCAATCCTGATGGCGCTTTTTCTCCCCGACGCAAATATCCTGATCCATGCGCTGCGCAAGGATTCCGCAGCGCATGATTCCTGCCACCGATGGCTGACGGACGCCGCGGCCTCCGGAGATGCGATCGGTCTGTGCGAGCTGGTGGAAACCGCTTTGCTGAGAATTCCCACACTGCCCAAGCTGCAACTGGTGCCGATGGATGAGACGCTCGGATTCTGGAAAGACGATTTGTGGAGCTATCCGGGCACCCGCCGTCTCGCCGCCGGTGTCCGTCATCCTGCGATTGTGTCCGATTTCATCACCGCTCTCGGATTGTGTGGCAACGACATCAACGATGTTTGGCTGGCCGCACTCGCCATCGAGCACCGTGCCACGCTGGTCAGCACCGATCAGGGATTCGCCCGTTTTGCAGGCCTGAGTTGGATCAATCCAATGAACTCCTTGTAAGCCCGATCTATCATTCAGCGCTTCCGGATGAGCATGAACTCATTGCCGTCCGTGTCGAAGCACATCGCCAGATGCGGCGCTTCTCCATCCTCTTCCTGCGGTTCGCGGGTCAGTCCGCCACCGGCGGCGACCACTTCGGCGGCGCCCGCCACCACGTCAGCGACCTGGAAGCTGATGCCGGTCCAGGTCTTTTTCCCCTCGCCACCACTGTGGATGCCGATGATCGCACCGGCGATTTCCAGTTCGGAGATGTGGCTGTTGGCGCGGATGACCTCCGCACCGAAAACTTTTTGATAGAAATCCGTCGCCCGCGCCAGGTCCGCTGCCCAGATGACATACTTGACGCGTTCGACGGTCATGAATTTCAGTAAGCGAAGATTTCGTCGTCCTTGAAGAAGCGCTTGATCTCGGCTTGCGCGGCTTCCACGGAATCGGAAGCGTGGCAGACGTTGCGCATTTTCGCGTCGGCGTCCTTGAAACCGAAGTCGCCGCGGATGGTGCCGGCTGCTGCGACCATCGAGTCGGTCGGTCCGAGAAGATCGCGGACGGTGGCGATGACGTTCTCACCTTCGAGTGCGAGGGCGATGACCGGAGTTTCCTGCATGAAGCTGCGGACGGATGGGAAGAATGGCTTGTCGGCGATGTGCGAGTAGTGCTCGGCGAGGATTTCGTCGCTGAGGTGCATCATTTTGATGCCGCGGATCAGAAAGCCGACGTCTTGGAAGCGGGCGAGAACGGTGCCGGTGAGGTTTTTGGCGACGGCATCGGGTTTGAAAAGGATCAGAGTGGTTTCCATGGGCGGTGAGGTAGTGCCGCCCCCGGTTTTGTGCAAGACTTTTGCAAACCGGGATTTGCTAGGAAACGTTAACGATCAAGCGCGTCCGCGCGCTGACGGAGCGCGCGGGCGGCGTCGGCATTGCGTTTTTCCGAATCCCAAAGATCGGCCAGACGCCGGAGCGCGGCGGCGGTTTCCTTTTTGGCTTCCGGCGGATAGGCCTTGATTGCGTTGCGCAGGCGCTCTTCGGCCGCCTTGCTCTGGCCTTGGGCGATGAGCGTCTCGGCGGACTCGATGAGGAAAGCGGGTTCGTTTTTCACGTCGGCCGGTTTTGCGGCCTCGGCCTCGCGGAAAAGCCGAGCGGCGTTCGCGCTGGTTTCCGGATCGCGGCGGGTGGCGATGGCGAGTTTTTGCAGGAGCCCGAAATGATCGGGGTGGTTGAAAACCGCGCGCTCCAACAGCAGCCGCGCCGAACGCGGATCGTTCGCGGCCAGCCATTCGTCGGCGAGCTTGAGAAATTCGTCGGGCGAACCACTGCGGAGTTTCAGCAGCTCGCTGGCATGAAAGCGGGCGAGTTCCGGCTTGTCGTGGGATCGATAGAATTTCGCCAGCGCCTGATGGGCGAGCGCCTGGCCGGGATCGATTTCCAGCACCCGCTTGAGCGCGGCCTCGCCTTTTTCATCCTGCTTCGTCGTGAAATAAAGCACCCCCAGCCGGGTTCTCAAATCGAGCGACGATGGAGCCGCGGCCACGTGTTTTTCCAACACTTCGATCGCCTTTTGCGGCCGGTCCGAGTTGCGGAAATACTCGGATGCATCGCGCGCGAGCACGGCGATCTCGGGATGGGCGGCCAGCGCGAGAAGGTAATGCTGATCGAGCTTTTCGCGTTGTGCCGCATCATCCGCCTCGGTGGCGCTGCGGGTGAGCGAGGCGTAGAGCAGCGCGGATTCCGGGTCGTCGGGCGAGAGCTGGTCGAGCAGGGCGGTGGCCTGCGACTTGCGGTCGCTGCTTTGATAGATCTGATAAATCCGCTGGATGATGCGCGGATTTCCCGGATTCTTTTTGAGCACGAATTCGAGCGCGTCGGTCGCGAGTTTCATCGCCATCGAGTCGCCGTGGCCCTGCTGCATGAGGAAATCCGAATAGACAAACTGCACCTGTAGGTCGTCCGGACGCGCCGTGCTCAGATCGCGGAAAAGTTTCACCGCTCCCCCGCGGTCGTCGTGTTCCAGCCGCTGCTTCACCGCCCGCTGGACGAGCGGCAGTGAGAGTGGATCCGCTAGGCGTGCTTTCTCAAAATGATCCTGCGCGGTGTTCACCCCGCGCGTTTCTTCCAACACGCCGATGGCGAATTCCACCTGTGCATTGTCTGCTGCCAGAAGTGGGCAGGCGAGTATCAGGCTGATTTGCCATGTGAAACGCATATAGCTTAAATGGGTGGCAGGCTTTCGATAATGGTTTCCAAACGCTGCGTGGTGCGGTGGATGGCGCACCAGCTTCTGATGTAGGCCATGTCGACCGTCTCCGGTCCTTGGACGGCGAGAACGTCCCGTGCGTCGTCGAGATCCTTTGATCTGCCCCAGCGGATTTTCTGGATCACCACGTCCTCGGCAGACGGCAGCCAGACGTTCCTGTTCAGCATCGGAACGAATGCTATTATTTTGCGTGCGAATTCCGAACTCACAAACGGATCATCGAATATTTCAAACAGTTCTACCTTGTATGGCGGGCTGAATCGCGACGTTCCAACATGGCGGCGTCCCCAAGGGATGGTGTCGAACTGGGCCTCTGGTTCGAATTCAACCAAATCCACAAGAGCGTCCATCAACTGCCGGATGCCCTTTTTCGAATCGATGGAAACGAGCAGGCCAATGTCCTTGGTCGCCCGGGGAATTCCATAAGCACCGGCGGCAACCGCACCGACGGCCATGTGCGGAATGTCGAGTGATTCGGCGGTGTTGAAAATGGCGCATGCGAGTTCGTTCAAGTTCATACCACTTCGGGTTTCTCCGTGGTGTAGAACCGGAAGTCGCGCGCATGTGCGAGCCGATCCAGCCCGCGCCGGACCTCCTTCCAGCCTTCCGAATGATCAGTAGTCCCGAGTCGGTGCATTGCGCCGGAATGCATCATGCCCAGTTGGAAGTCGGAAAGCTCGAATATGGAATCGATCCGTTCTTCCCGTGTCATTGCACGGGCTTGAAGGACCTTGTCCCGATAAATGGAATCCTGCAGGTCCTTGAGCGCGGTGGGATGGTCGTGGGGATTGGCCATTGCGAATGACACTAATGAAACAAGCGCTGCTCCGCAATGGTGAAGAAATCCGCCGTCAAGCGCCGCGCGAGGCGATGTGATCGAATTTGTCGTCGATGAATTTCAGGACGAGGGCTTCGACCGCGTCATCCTTCAGGCGCTCGAGCACGTCCACCGAGAATCCGCGTGCGATGAGCTGGCGGGCTTGGCCGGGAGCGATGCCGCGGGCACAGAGGTAGAAGATTTCCTCGTCGCTGATCTGGGAGGACGTGCTGCCGTGCGAGCACTTCACCTGATCGGCGTTGATTTCGAGGCCGGGCATCGAGTTCGCCTCGCAGGTGTCGCTCATCAGCAGATTGCGACAGGTCTGATAGGCGTCGGTGTGGTGCGCGCCTTCATCAACGAAGATGAGTCCGGAGAAGATCGTGCGGGAGTCGTCGTAGAGGGAATTCTTGTATAACAGATCCGAGTAGGCTCCTTCCGAAACGTGGTGCTGGAACGTGCGTTGGTCGTATTCCTGCTCGTGAGCGGGAATGCTGACGGAAAGCATGTCCGAGCGCGAGCCGGCGCCTTCGAGGCGGGAGAGCGATTCGTTGCGCGCCCAGGATGCGCCGGTGTTGAGGATGAATCCGATGGCGGAAGCATCGCGGAAAGTCGCGGTTTCGTTGATCTGGATAACGCGGGTTTGCTCGTTGAAAGCCTGGATCGCGACGTAATCGAGCTTCGAATTCTGGCCGGCGCTAAGGTCGTTGAAGGCGATGGCAAGGCCGGGTTGTGAATCGTCCGCCGAGCGGAAGATATCGACGACGCGAACCTTCGAACTCTTGCCGGTGACGATCAGCGTGTGCGGGAAAATGACGGTGTTTTCACCGGCGATCCAGTGGTGGACCTCGATGGTGCCTTCGACTTCCAATTTGTCGGAAACGTGGACGAACAAGCCGTTAGTTAGAGATGCCTCATGCAGTGCGGCGAACTTGGCGGAGCCGAGACGCGTTTCCTGTTTCATGAAATGCTGCTGCACCAGATCGCTGTGGGAAACGAGCGCTTCGGCGAGCGGGAGGCAGATCACGCCTTCGGGCAAATGCGATTCGACATGGACGAGTTCGTCGTTCACGAAGATCAGTTTCGCGGCGGGGGACTCGAGGCCGGTGGAGCGCTCGATGAGTTCGTTCACGCCGGTGGCAGGAGTTTTTTGGAAACCGGAGAAATCGAGCTGTTTGATGCTGGAGAAGCGCCAGGTTTCATCACCGCGCTTCGGGGCGGGGGTGGCGAGGAAACGTTGCCACGCCGACTGCTGGCGTTTGGCGAACCAAGCGGGAAGATAGGCGGGCGTTTCCGGAGCGGATTCGAGGAGGGAAGAAGTTTGTTCGAGCACGGCGGGCATGGGAGAATGTCAAAAAGGTGTTAGTTTGAGGGGCGCGGATCAACCGACGCTGCCTTCCATTTCGAGATCGATGAGGCGCTTGAGCTCGACGGAGTATTCCATCGGGAACTCGCGGACGAGGTCGTTGATGAAGCCATTGACGGCGAGCGACATGGCCTGGCCTTCGTTGAGTCCGCGCTGTTGCATGTAGAAAAGCATGTCGTCGGAAACCTGGCTGACGGACGCTTCGTGCTGCGTGGCGTGGCGGTTGCCCTTCACGGTAATGGCCGGATAGGTGTCCGTGCGGCTGTGGCTGTTGATCAGCAGGGCGTCGCATTCGGTGTTGTTTTTGCAACCCTTGAGATGCTTCGGAATGTGGACCTGGCCGCGATAAGTTGAACGACCTTCGCCGACGGAAATGGATTTAGAAACGACGTTGGAAGTCGTGTCGTCGGCGGCGTGAATCATCTTCGCGCCGGTGTCCTGATGCTGTCCGGTGTTGGCGAGGGCGATGGAAATGACCTCACCGCGGGCGCGCTTGCCCTTCATGATGACGCCGGGATATTTCATCGTGAGACGCGAGCCGATGTTGCAATCGATCCATCGGACTTCCGCGTCTTCCATCGCGATGCCGCGCTTGGTGACGAGGTTGAAAACATTGGACGACCAGTTTTGCACGGTGACGTATTGGATCTTCGCGCCCTTGAGTGCGACGAGTTCCACGACGGCGGAGTGCAGCGTGGCGGTCTCGAATTTCGGCGCGGTGCAGCCTTCCATATACATCAGCTCGGCGCCTTCGTCGGCGATGATGAGCGTGCGCTCGAACTGGCCGAAATTTTCCGAGTTGATTCGGAAATAGGCCTGCAGCGGTTGCTTCAGTTTCAGGCCTTTCGGGATGTAGATGAACGAGCCACCGGAGAACACGGCGGAGTTCAACGCGGAGAATTTGTTGTCGCCGGTCGGGATCACCTTGCCGAACCACGGGCGGAAAATCTCTTCGTGCTCCTTCAAGCCTTCCGTCGAGTTGCAAAAAATGACGCCTTGTTTCGTCAGCTCTTCCTTCACGTTGGAATAGGCGGCTTCCGAGTCGAACTGGGCTTCCACGCCGGCGAGGAACGCACGTTCCTGTTGGGGAATGCCGAGGCGCTCGAAGGTTTCCAAAACGTCGGCAGGCACATCGTCCCACGAACGCTTCGGCTTCTCGCCGTCGGATAGGTAATAGCGGATGACGTCGAAATCAATATTCTCCAGATCCTTCGTCGCCCAGTTGGTGGGCATCGGCTTGTCTTGGAAAACCTTCAACGCCTTGTGACGGAATTCACGAACCCAATCGGGATCGTTTTTTACGTCGGAAATGTAATCGACCGTCGCGGAAGTGAGACCACGTCCGGCGTCGAATTTGTTGCGTTCCGGGAATGTGAAGTCGCCCTTGCTGCGATCGATGTCGATCGCTTCACGGGTTTCCGTATCGAGAACGTCTGTGGTGTCGTAGGACATGGTATTAGAAAGTTAGAGGTCTCAAACGAGGGCGGGTTCCTTGAGGAACTCGTAGCCATCTTTTTCCAGTTCCAGAGCAAGTTCCGGACCGCCCGAGCGGACGATTTTTCCTTCGGCCATCACGTGGACGTGGTCGGGCTTGATGTAGTCGAGCAGGCGCTGATAATGCGTGATGAGGAGCATGCCGCGGCCTTCCGAGCGCATGGCGTTCACGCCCTTGGCGACGATCTTGAGCGCGTCGATGTCGAGGCCCGAGTCGGTTTCGTCGAGGATGCAGTATTCGGGCTCGAGCATCATCATCTGGAGGATCTCGTTGCGCTTTTTCTCACCGCCGGAGAATCCTTCGTTCACGGCGCGGGCGGTGAATTTCCGGTCCATCTCAAGGTGGTCCATTTTCGAATAGAGGTTCTTGTAGTAGGCGACGGCATCGATTTCCTGGCCCTTCGGCAGCCGGGCTTGCAGCGCGGCGCGGATGAAATTGGCGTTCGAAACGCCTGGAACTTCGGAAGGATATTGGAACGCGAGGAAAATGCCGCCGCGCGAACGTTCGTCGATGGACTTGCCGAGGATTTCCTCACCGTCCTGCGTTACCGATCCGGCGGTGACGATGTAGCTTTCGTGTCCGGCGATGACCTTCGAGAGCGTGGATTTGCCGGAACCGTTAGGTCCCATGATCGCGTGGACTTCGCCTTTCGGGATGTCGAGATTGACGCCCTTGAGGATTTCGGTGCCATCTTCGAGAGTGGCGTGGAGATTGGTGATTTGCAGGCTCATGTTGGAAATGGTTTGGATGGGGATTCAGGCTTTGCGTAGCATCACAGTGGCGACTGCCAGTGCGATATTGGTGACGGCGTAAACACCCGTCACGGCGATGGCTTTCGGCCAGCCGATGTAACAAAAGCGGCGGATGGCGAAAGCGAGGACAACCAAGGCCACCAGAAAAGCGAAGGGGCCGATGGCAAGGGAGAGGAGAATCGAAATCACGCTCACACCCGCAGTGATCATGAGGATGACGGGCAGGGAGATTTCGGCTTCATGCCTGGCGATCAAATAGAGCGCGACGCACAGCACGAAGGAACTGACAGCGATTTGGGCCATAGGGTCAGGAGATGGCGATTTTGCCGCGGAGGGTGATTTCGACGTCTTCGATGAGTGCGCCGGGCGGGAGGTTGAGAACATCGGCCAGACTGATGCCGGGTTTGAAATCCACATCGTGGATCACGCCGGTGACGGCGTCGTGGAAATGGCCGTGCTCGCTGAGGTTCGGGCAGTAGCGGGATGATTCGCGCTCGAAGTTGACTTGCCGGATGATGCCGTGCTGCACGAGCGCTTCGAGGCAGTTGTAAACCGTCGCGAGCGAAATGTTCGGCAGGCGGTCCTTTACCCGCATGAAAACGTCGTTCGCGGTCGGATGGTTCCGTTCCTGCATCAGGGTGCGGTATACCTCCTGGCGCTGGCGGGTCATGCGGAGCCCCGAGATTTCCTCTGGGACCTCGATTTCGGCCGGTTGATCTGGGGTTTTGCTGACCATTGCGGCGGCAAAATACTTGCGACCCGGTCGCAATCAAGAATTATTCCAATTATAATTCTTTAAAGGTTCAGGCCCGAAAGACTCCGCTTGGAGCGCTTGACCCTGCGATTACTGGGTTTTTCTCCACAAATAAACCCAGCGCTCCGAGACGCACTTGCCGTTCTCGTCCTGAAGCTCGCAAGTCATATCCATGTCCCCGAGATCCTTCGGCGGCTCGCACACGAAAAACGCTCGCAGCACCTGCGGCATATGGAGCTTGTCGCTGCGTCCGAGGCCGGCGGGCAGGTCGTCCACGTTCGGCATGCTGATGTCGGAAAGACCCACGTGGATGAGCTTCACCGACTGCTGGTTGATGGTGACGACCGGTTTCAGTTTGGAAATGTCGTCCCATTTCGGGTCGCCAACCTTCGCCTGTGGCTGGAGCGGCTTCGCAAAATCGATGGCCATCAGCACCTGATCCGGCTTCTGCACCGGCGTTCCTGCGCGAGTCGCGCGTACCGCGAAAACTCCCGACGGCGCGGGATCGCGCATCCAGCGCAGGCGGTAGTGGAAATGATACGGTTTCCCGACTTCCAGCACCGGCGTTGGTTCCCACAACAGGATCACGTTGTCGTCGGTCTCGTCCTTCGTCGGCATCTCGATGAGGTGCAGTTTGCCGAAATCAAACCCCTCAACCGGCTCCACCTTCACGCTCGGCCGGTTGTGATAGAGCGCCTCCGGATCCTGGTAGGAAGCAAACGAACGGTCTCGCTGCAGAAGCGCCCACGAACGCGGTTTTTCCATTGTGAAAACACAGTGGCGGAACTCGCCCTTCGTTGTTTCCAGCGGGCGGTAGTGCAGGTTTCCGCTGCCCAGCTCCATCAGCAGTCCATCGCTGTCGTGGACTTCCGGGCGGATGTCATACGGCTTCGGATGCGTTCCCTCGCCAAACCAATACATCGTGGAAAACGGAGCCAGTCCGAGCTGCACGACCGGCTTCCGCAGCGTGATTTCCGCATCGATGTCCATCACGGTCTCCACGCCCGGCGTGACCGTGAACTGATAGGCGCCCGCCACGCTGTCACCGTTCAGCAGTGCCCAAGCTTTCAGCGTTTTCGAATCCTTTGCCGGCTTTTCCAGATAGAATTCCGAAAAATCCGGAAACTCCTCCGGCACGCCCGGCAGTCCGCTGTTGATCGATAGCCCACGTGCGGAAAGCCCGTACGGCGCGTCCTTCGGGATCGCCCGGAAATAGCTCGCGCCCATGAACACCAGAAACTCATCCATGTAAGTCTCCGTGTTCAGATGCGTCCGCGCCCGCCAGCCTGCGTAGCCCGGAGGCGGCGGCGTCCCGGCGGGAACCTTTTGTTTCCCGTAGTCGAAAAGCTTCTGGTCAAATTTCAGCACCTCCTCTTTTCCGGCCGTCACCTCGTGGATCGTCACCATCTTTTTCGCCGTCCAGCCGGGGTGGAAAAAATCGATCGAAAAATCGCCCTTCGTCTCCGCCCACAGCCCGGAATCCATCTTGAACCGGATGTCGCGGTGTCCGTCGTAGGTCAGGTTTTTCCAATAATCCGCCAGCTCCAGCTTCGGTGCCACCGGCGGTGCGTCCGCGATCTTGCGGGCCTTTTCGCGCAGCGCATCGAAGGAAAAATCCTCCGCGCGAACGGCGGCGGAGGTGGTGGCCAGCACGGCGAGCGCGGCCAGAAACTTGGTGGGGAAATTGGTCATAAGCGTTTCGGCCTGAATTGATGACCTGCGAATCCGCCGATGGCAATAGCGCGCTCCCGGAGAATTTCCCCCTTCTGGAATAGTATGTGCCCGGTGGTTGACCCCACCGGGCCGCATTGCTAGCGTCCGCGCCCCGTCATGAGCGCCGCCCCGAATTACAAAGACACCCTGACTCTCCCGCAAACGACTTTCCCGATGCGCGGAGACTTGGTGCAGAACGAACCCGCCCGTTTGGAGAAGTGGGAAAACGAGGGACTTTACGAAAAAATCCTCGCCCGCCGCCGCGCTCAGAATGCTCCGGAATTCATTCTCCACGACGGCCCGCCATTCGCGAATGGAGACGTCCACATGGGCACCGCGCTCAACAAGCTGCTCAAGGATCTGGTCGTGAAATCGAAGACGATGGCTGGTTTCACCGCGCCGTTCGTGCCGGGCTGGGACTGCCACGGACTGCCGATCGAGTTCAAGGTCGTCAAGGAGGCCGCCGGTCTGGAGCCTGCGGAAATCCGCCGCCGCTGCACCGAGTTTGCTTCGAAATTCATCGATATCCAGCGCGCCTCCTTCCGCCGCCTCGGGGTTTTCGGCGATTGGAAAAATCCCTATCTCACGATGAATCCCGGATACGAAGCCAGCATCGTGCGCGTTTTCGCGAAGTTGGTGGAGAACGGCTCGATCTATCAGGCGAAGAAGCCGGTCCAGTGGTCCTACGGTGCGCAAACCGCGCTGGCCGAGGCCGAGGTCGAGTATCAGGACAAGGAAAGTCCGGCCATTTTCGTCAAATTTCCGCTCGTCTCCGGCGAATTCGCGGGCCAGGCCAGCATGGTCATCTGGACCACCACGCCGTGGACGCTACCCGCCAACCTCGGCATCGCGCTGCATCCGGAGTTCACCTACATCGTCGGGAAATTCATCAAGGACGACGCGGTCGAAACTTTCGTGATCGTTAGAGAACTCATCGGTGCGTTCACCGAAAAAACTGGCTACGCCCTCGCAGAAACGATCAAGGAAAGCAAGGGCAAGGAATTCGAAGGCTTCGAGGCAGGACACCCGTTCCTCGATCGCACGTCGAAGCTCATCCTCGCGAATTTCGTCACCACCGAGACCGGCACCGGCGCAGTCCACATCGCTCCCGGCCACGGCGCGGACGACTACGTGGCTGGCCAACAGAATGGTCTCGCCGTGCTGTCGCCGGTCGATAACGAAGGCAAATTCACCGTTGAAGCGGGCCTCGAAGAACTCGTCGGCATGCACGTTTTCAAATCGAACAACCGCATCATCGAAATCCTAACGGAAAGCGGCCACCTGCTCGGTCAGGAGGTTTACAAGCATTCCTATCCGCATTGCTGGCGCTCGAAAACGCCGATCATCTTCCGCGCCGTCGAGCAGTTCTTCATTTCGCTCGAAACGCTGCGTGGTCAGGCGCTGACGGAAATCGACAAGGTCGAGTGGTTGCCATCGTGGGGTCGCAACCGCATCTATGGCACGGTCGAAAGCCGTCCCGACTGGTGTATCTCGCGCCAACGCACGTGGGGTGTGCCACTGCCGGTTTTCTTCGATGAAAACGGCGGAACCATCATCTCCGCCGAGCTGGCGAACAAGGTGGCCGATCTTTTCGAAAAGGAAGGCACGAACGTCTGGTTCGAAAAATCCGATGCCGAGCTCGCTGTTCTGCTAGGCCTGCCCGCTGGAGTGAAAAAATGCCGCGACACGCTCGATGTCTGGATCGATTCCGGCTGCTCGCATGCCGCCGTGCTCGATGCCCATCCGCAACTGAGCTGTCCGGCCGACCTCTATTTGGAAGCCACCGACCAACACCGCGGCTGGTTCCAGAGTTCGCTGATGCTCAGCACCGGTTATCGTGGTTTCGCGCCTTATAAAACGGTGATGACCCACGGGTTCGTCGTCGATAAGGACAAGAAGAAAATTTCCAAGTCGGATGCCGCTAAGTCCGGAAAACCCACCGACGCCGCGCACTTTTATAACCAATACGGCGCCGACATCGTCCGGCTGTGGGTTTCCTCCGTGGACTGGCAGAATGAAGTGCCGTTCGGTGAGGATCTTTTCAAACAAGTCGCCGAGCCCTACCGCCGTCTGCGGAATACGCTGCGGATCCTGTTGGGAAATCTCGATGGCTACAAGGCCGTCGAAAATCCGGAATACACGCTGCTCGACCGGTGGATCCTGGAGCGCCTGCACGAAGTCGTCGCCGAGTGCCGCAAGGCCTACGAAACCTACGAATTCCGCAAGGTTTTCAACTCCCTCAACCAGTTCTGCACCGCCGATTTGTCCGCCATCTACATCGACGCGACGAAGGACCGGATGTACTGTGATGCGCCGGATTCCCCGCGCCGTCTGGCCTCGCAGGCCGCGATGCACGAGATCTTCACCAGCATCGCAAAATTGTTAGCGCCGATCCTCGCCTACACCGCCGACGAGGCATGGGAGCACGCCGGTTTCACCACTGGCACCGTGCACGAACAGGATTTCCCCGAAGCGAATCCGGTGTTCCTTCCCGGCGAGGCGACGAAACAGGCGACCCGTCTTTTTGAAATCAAATACGCGATTCAGACAGCGATCGAAGCCCGCATCCAGGCCAAGGAATTCACCCGCAACAACGAGGCGGATGTCGCTCTAACGATTTCTGCCGCGGATGCCGCGTTGCTGGATCTCCTCAACGACCGCGCCTTCGCCACTGAATTCTTCATCATCGCCGGCCTCGCCGCGACCGTGGGCGAAGAACTCAGCGCCACCGCCCGCAAGACGGATCACGCGCTCTGCCCGCGCTGCCGGAAACACGAGCCGCTTCTCGAAAGCGGATTGTGCGAGCGGTGTGATGAGGTTGTTGGCTAACTGGACCACGAAATTCATTTCGCCTGGGTTGATGGCTGCGTGACTGGCGGAATAAATTCCGCGGTCCAGTTGTCCATCTTGCCAAACCGCGACCCTCACGGCTAAACGATGGGCATGAAAAAGCTGAAGGAAACCCGTCAGAAGATCCGCGATGAGCTGGAGGTGCCGGCGGCGCTGCGTTATTTCGGCAGCGGCTGGTGGAGCGGGGCGTTGGGGATCATCCTAGCACTCGCGGCATTGGGCGGGATCCTGTGCGTTTGGTTTCCCGGGGTTTTCAGCATCCGGGAGCTGTCGAAGCTGCATCAAACAGGCTGGTATCGCCCGGCGCTGTTCGTGACGATCATCCTCGCGTTCGTTTTCTCGTTGCTCAGCCTGCTGCTGCGTCCGACCAAGACGCTCGGCATGACCGCGATGTTTCTCAGTCTGCTCGGTCTGACGATTTGTGGAAACGGCCTTGCTCCCATCGCCGGCGGTGCCACTCCCTACTACCTCGGCCTCGATTTTTTCCTGCTGCGACTGCTGCTGACCGGGCTGGTGTTCATTCCGGTGGAGAACCTTTTCCCGAGCCGGCCGGGGCAGGGGATTTTCCGCTACGAGTGGCGTGAGGATCTCTTCTACTTTTTCATCAGCAGCATGCTGGTGCAGCTCCTGACGTGGCTTTCATTGCTGCCGGCCAACACGCTGCTGGCGGTGACGAAATGGAGCGAGTTCCGCGCGTGGGTGGCGGCGCTGCCATTTGTCGCGCAGTTGATCGCCATCATGCTGCTCACCGATTTCGTGCAATACTGGGTGCACCGGACATTCCACCGGGTGCCGTTTTTGTGGCGCTTTCACTCGGTGCACCACTCCGCGCAATGCATGGACTGGATGGCCGGGGCTCGCATGCATTTCCTGGAAATCCTGATCCTGCGCGGGACGACGGTAATCCCGATGATCGTGCTCGGTTTCAGCCCGGGTGCGGTGAACGCCTATCTGCTCATTGTCTATCTGTATGCCACGTTCGTGCATGCGAACCTCGGATTCCGTTTCGGATTTCTGGAGAAATTCCTCGTCACCCCGCGGTTCCACCACTGGCACCACGGGATCGAAAAAGAGGCAATCGACGTCAATTTCGCCGTGCATTTCCCTTGGTATGACAGGCTTTTCGGCACCCACCACATGCCGGTAGACAACCGCTGGCCCGAAGGCTACGGCATCGGCGGCCATCCGGTGCCGAGCGGCTACTGGCGGCAGTTTCTCCATCCGTTCCGCCGGAAACGGAAGAAGTGAGCCGGGATGGGAAACGCGATCGTTGACTAGGAGGCGATTGTTCCAAATAACGAGCCCGGCAACCGCCGTATTTCCTGCATGACCTTTCCGAAGTTTCTCCTCGCGCTCACCCTGCCGCTCTACGTGCTCGATCAGGTCACGAAATTCTGGACGGTGATGAATTTTCCCGATCCTCCGTTAGGCTACTCCTCTTCGATGAAGGTCCAGCCGGTGATCGAAAATTTTTTCCATCTGGTGCGTGTCCACAATCAAGGGGTTGCGTTCGGTTTTGGAAACGGTTCGTCCTGGGCTCCGATTGTTTTCCTGTTCGTGCCGATCGTCGCGCTGACGATGATCCGGATTTTTTGGAAGAAAGGGGTTTTCAATCATCCTCTTTCAAAAGTGGCGGTGGCCTTGTTGCTGTGCGGAATTTTCGGAAATCTGACCGACAGGTTGATTCAGGGATTTTTGCTGGATGCCTACAAGACCGCGGGTTTTTGGCAGCAGTTGTCGCACGGCTATGTCGTTGATTTCCTCGCGTTCAAACTACCGTTTTACGACAAGATCGTGCCAAGTAGCGAAGGCTGGTGGCCGGCCTTCAACGTCGCGGATTCCTGCATCTGCGTGGCGGCCGTGCTGTTATTCATCGGCGGTGTCCGTGATGAGCAGAATGCGAAGAAGGCTTGAGGTCTTCTGTAAGTAGTCCCGGCTTCAGCCGGTCTTGGGCGAAAGAGAAGACCGCTCGAAAGCGGGACTACCTACTTTTAAAGTGGCCCGGAATTCTAAAAATCTTCCCTTCGGAAACCTCGACCATTTCCTGCCAACCACTAAATGTGGCGTGGATTTTGAATTGACGCTACCGGATGTATGTTTAGGATGCGCGACGTTGTTCCTTTCCTCTTTCCATGCGTTGCGTCCAATGCGGGTCCCTCAAAGACAAAGTCCTCGATTCGAGATCATCGAAAGATGGGACTTCGATCCGTCGTCGTCGCGAGTGCCTGAAATGCACGTACCGCTACACGACCTACGAGCAGATCGAGCGTACCGAGCTGCGGGTGGTGAAACGCGACGGAGCCCGCGAGGCGCTCAACCGCGAGAAGCTGATGAGCGGCCTGATCAAAGCCTGCGAGAAGCGCCCCGTGCCGATGGACCGTCTGGACCGTGCGGTGGAGGAGATTCTAACCGACCTGCACAAGGATCACGTCAGCGAGGTGCCGTCCGCGATCATCGGCGGCAAGGTGATGGACAAGCTCCATCAGATCGACCCGGTCGCCTACGTCCGCTACGTTTCCGTCTATCGCCAGTTCGAGGACGTGAACGAGTTCATCGCGGAAATCCAGTCGCTCTCCCGCCGGGCCGCGCGCGATCCCTTCCAGCGCCGCCTGTTCAAGGACTGATCCCTTTCAACTGACTCCCCCTAACCTTCACCCACTTCTTCTTTTTCCCTCCCCCAAAGCCACTCAGTGATCTCCCTCATCGGCAATCGCCCTGCGCTTCAAATCGGACGCTATCAAGTGATCGATTATGACACCGCGTGGCTCGATGACGCCCTGAAACGGGCGGCCACGGCGGCGGAGCACGAGGATTTCCCCTTCATCGCGGACATCCGCAGCGGCATCGTCCAGTATCTGGAAACGAAGTGCCCGCTGAAGCTTCTGCACATTGAAGATCTCTTCGATCGCATGCGGAAGATGCTGATCAAGATCGGCTGCGAGCGGATCGCGGAGAAACTGGAGCCGCTGGCACCGCCCGTCACCGTTTGTCTTGTCCGCGCGGCGATGGAAGCTGGAAACGGATTCGAACTGGCGTTTTTCGAAACTCTCCGAACCGAACTCAGCGAACTCCGCGGGGCCGGAGCCGAGGAAATCCGCTTCACCGGCCTGCGCGAAAGCTCGCTCATCCTCCGCGGCTCGGCGAAGTGGAACAAGCACTGCGATAACCTGCTTTGCGAAATCGAGGCGTTTCTCAAAGCATGGGACCGCGACCAGGCGAAAGACGAACGGCAGCTGCGGTTGTGCGTCGAAAACGAATCCTGACGCACTCATTTCGCTCCCAGCCTTGACCCGGCGGCGCTGGCGTGCACCCTCCGCGCCCGATGATTTCCGTCCAGTCCCTTCGAGTTGAATTCGGCGCCCGCGTCCTTTTCAACGATCTCGCCTTCTCCGTGCAGCCGCGCGAGCGCATCGCCTTCGCCGGTCACAATGGCGCGGGCAAGTCCACGCTGATGAAATGCGTGGCCGGAATCATCAGGCCCACATCCGGGCAGATCAGCGCGCCGAAGGGCACCCGCGTCGGCTACCTGCCGCAGGAGGGGATCCACGTGAAAGGCCGCACGCTATGGCAGGAAACGGAATCTGCGTTCGGCGAGACGATGGCGCTCTCGGAAAAAATCGACCGCCTTTCTCACGAACTCACCAAGCTCGACCCGCGCTCGTCACCCTACGGCGATCTGTTGGAGGAAATCGGCGAACTGGAACTCCAGCTCGACTCGATGGACCCCGCCCGGATGAAGCCCCGGATCGAGTCCGTGCTCAAAGGCCTCGGTTTCCAAACGAAGGATTTCACCCGCGATTGCTCGGAGTTTTCCGGCGGCTGGCAGATGCGGATCGCGATGGCGAAACTCTTCCTCCAGGAGCCCGAAGTCCTGCTGCTCGACGAACCGACGAACCACTTGGACATCGGCACCCAGATCTGGGTCGAGCAATACCTGATCAACTACCCCGGCGCGATCCTCCTCATTTCCCACGACCGCGCGCTGCTCGACACGCTCTGCACCCGCAC
The DNA here is from genome assembly GCA_039915545.1 of Luteolibacter sp. Taxonomy (GTDB): domain Bacteria; phylum Verrucomicrobiota; class Verrucomicrobiia; order Verrucomicrobiales; family Akkermansiaceae; genus Luteolibacter. The sequence goes on along the minus strand of JBDSNC010000099.1, from coordinate 266 downwards.
CATCGCTTTCGCCAACGGCCGGGCCGAGGAGTATGCCGGAAACTTTTCCTACTTCGAACGCGAGTCGGTCCTGCGCAAGGAAATCCAGCTAAAGCAATACGAAGCCCAGCAGCGCGAGATCGGTGAAATCCAGCGCTTCATCGACCGCTTCCGTGCCTCGGCCAACAAGGCGACGCTCGTCCAGTCCCGCATCAAGATGCTGGCAAAAATCGAGCGCATCCCGCAGCCCGAGCGCGATGACGCGGTGATGAATTTCAAATTCCCGC
>JBDSNC010000055.1:0-3964 GCA_039915545.1 Luteolibacter sp. | reverse complement strand
AATCCTTCAGCGACAGCCTTGCGGCCACCTTTAATCTTGCGATACCATGGGGTATTAATCCAAGTTTCCCTGGGCTATTCCCCACTGAAGGGCATGTAATTCACGTGTTACTCACCCGTGCGCCACTAGACTGATCTTGTATTACTACTCAATCAATCCCGTGCGACTTGCATGTCTTAAACACGCCGCCAGCGTTCGTTCTGAGCCAGAATCAAACTCTCCGTAAAAATAATCTAATTTGCCGTTCCGACATTGCTGCCGGGCGGATTTTAAATCGGGGTTGCCGACCTCGAGGGCCGGCTTCCGCGCACTGTTTCAATATTGAAATCAGGTGCGCAGCGCACAATTTAATCTTTTTCCTCTTCTCAGCGAAACCATAGTCTGCTTAGGACCGCCAACTTCGATTTGCGTCGAACTTGGCACGATTACCGCTGAGCCATACTGTCAAAGAGCTTGTTTCGAGGGGACTAAAAAGCCGATCGGGTGGTTGCACTCGAAAGTGAGCACCGCGATCGACATCCTGTCTCTCGGTCGCCCTCCGTCGTGGCGACGGGCGAAACCTAGGCCAACCCGCCCCCACGGGTCAACCCATTTTGATCAGGTTTTTACGTTTTTTTCGCACATCCCCCGCTATCCCTTGTGCCATATGGGAATTTTTACAAAGAAACCATCCGTCACCCTAACGATTTAGCCCCGTTTTTAGATTTCCAGCACCGGGAAGGATTCGGATTCAGGCATTTTTGAGGGACTGAATCTTAGGATTTGGCCGTCCATTCAGAGAAACGGCGTTTCACCTTGGAAAAAGGACCGCAGCGACGGATACTTTGACATGCCGAATCTCGTTCGCGTCGAGCCGATCGCCCTGCTCCCCACCCAAGCCGGCTGCGCCGTATTCCTCGGTGACGGGAATAAAGCGATCGTCTTCTACATCGATCCCGCCGTGGGCGCGTCGATCAACGCGTCTCTAAGCGGCCAGCTTCCGCCGCGACCGCTGACGCACGACCTGTTTCTCCTGACTCTGGAAGCATTCGGCGCGAAAGTCTCGCGGGCCGTGATCGTGCGGATGGATCAGGAAATCTACTACGCCCGGCTCATTCTGGAGGCCGAAAACGAGATCATGGAACGCAAGATCATCGAACTGGACGCACGCCCGTCGGACTGCCTGGCGCTGGTGGCCCGCTGCGGCGCGCCGTTTTACGTGGTTCGCGAGCTGTGGGAAACCCTTGAGGACATGTCCGGTGTTCTGGCCGAAATGCGGGAAAGCGGCGGCGAGGCCGGGTGACGCCTCCGGTGAATTTCCCGGAATCGCCTCTTGCGGGGCAGAACATTGGTTTTAGGATGTTTCACTATGTCGAGCATCACAGCCCCCTCACTTCCCGAGTACTACGAAGAGGAAATCCTCCTCCATCCAGAAAACCGCAAGTTTCCCAAGTTCGATCTTGTCCGGTTGCTAGATACCGTCTTCGCGCCCACGAAAGGCTGCCGCGTCTGCATCCTGATCGACTTCGACGAACCGGCCGCGCTTATCAAGGACTTCGCTTTCCTGCAGCAGGCGGGCTTCCCGGTTCAGAAAAACGCCCACAAGCATTTCTATCAAGGACTGGAAAACGGAGCGCTCGAAACTCTCGGCATGACCGGCGGCGAGATGTTCGCATTCCGCTGCACGCACGGCTCCAACCTGGATCTCGAGGACGACGTGTGGGACACCGCGGGCAACCGGCTCTCGCTTGATGGGGATATCTATCCGAACTACGACCTCATCCTTTGCATCTCGACGTTCTCCGCAACCGCGCCGCTAACGGCCAAGTGCAAGGAATACGGATTCCGCGGCGCGACGCTTCACGGACTCAACGACATCATCCTCAACTCCGGCCTCGCCGTGGACTACCATGAGGTCTCCGGCGATGCCGAGCGGCTAAGGGTCGCCCTGACCAACGCCGACTCGATCGAGATCGATTTCGCCCTCGAAGACGGCCGGGTTCTGACTGCATGGCTCGGTTTGAACGGGCAGGACGCGCAGAAGTCCCACGGACTTTGTCTCGGAAAAACACCGGACATCGCGAACCTTCCCGCCGGCGAGGTTTACTTCGTGCCCGCCGATGCGCGCGGTCAGTTCCCGATGAAATACGAGGACGGCACCCTCGGCGTATTGGACGTTGTGGACCGCTGCATCATCCACTCCACGCTCATCCAGGGAAACCAAGCCACCATTGATGCTCATAATGCCCGGCTTCTCGACGACCCGATGACCGGCACCCTCGGCGAACTCGGCTTTGGCACCCAGGTCCTTCCCGTTTCCGGCGCGGACATCCAGGACGAAAAAGTCCTCGGCACCTGCCACCTCGCCACCGGACGCGACGATCATCTCGGCGGCGACATCCTGCCGAGCATGTTCAAGAAGCACGAAAACTCGACGCACGACGACATCCTCTTCGCGCCGCACAAAACGCCGAACTTCAACATCAGCCAGGTCCGCATGAAGCGGGGCAGCCAGCGCGAGGTGCTCATCGAAAATTTCCGCCCTGCGCGCTATCTGATGGATGCGCTTGCCGCGGACCGCTGAGTCCCGGCGGAATGTCACAGCTTGGAAAGGCGCCGGGCCTCGATCAACAGGTTGCTGTTACTTGAATTCCGCTCCGTGCCTAACTTCCCCCCCCTCATCTCCATGAAACGCCCTCTCATCGCCGCTCTTTTTCTATCCGCACACGCCATGGCAGCGGAAACTCCCGTGATGCATCCGCTTTTCAACGGCAAGGACCTCAACGGCTGGAAAGGCGCCGGCTATGTGGTCGAAGACGGTACCATCGTCTGCACGCCCGAGGGCAAAAACCTGATCAGTGAGCAGACCTATTCCAGTTACATCCTGGATTTCGAATACAAGCTGCCGCCGGGAGGAAACAACGGGCTCGGCATCCACTATCCGGGCGACGGTGACGGTGCCTACACCGGCATGGAAATCCAGATTATCGACAATTCATCGCCCAAGGCAAAAAACCTGAAGGACGATCAGACCAACGGCTCACTTTACAAACTCGCGGCGGCGAGAAAAGCCGCGATGAAACCAGTTGGCGAATGGAACCACGAACGCGTCAGCGTGCTCGGCTTCAACCTCATCGTCGATCTCAACGGCGAGATCATCCTCCGCGCCAATCTCGACGACCTCAGTGCCGCCAACCCCACGCACGAAGGCGCGAAACGCCGCTCCGGCCACATTGCCTGGCTCGGCCATGGCGACCGCGTCTCCTTCCGGAATATCCAGATCGCCGAGGTTCCCCCGGCGGCGAATGTCGATGGCGTGAAGGCTGCCGGATTCACCCAGATCTTCGATGGAAAAACCCTCGCCGGTTGGAGACCCGAGCCCGACACCGCCGGCGAGTGGACCGCAGAAAACGGAATTCTCAAACATCTCGGCAAACCCGGCGAAGCGTCCGATCTCTGGACCCGGAAGGAATACGCCAATTTCACCCTCGTCTTCGACTGGCGCTGGGCCGGCCGTGGTCCGCAGAAATTCCAACCCGTCGTTCTAGCGGACGGCACCAACAAACCCGGCGCGGACGGCCAGCCTGAGTTGGTGGAAATCGAGGATCTCGACAGCGGGGTTTACCTTCGCGGAAACATCAAAAGCCAGGTCAACCTCTGGAACTGGAGCATCGGCTCCGGCGAAATCTACGGCTACCGCACCGATCCCGCGGTTTCCGCCGAAGTCCGCGCGTCGGTGACTCCCAAGGTGAAGGCGGATCGCCCGGCCGGCGAGTGGAACCGCACCATGATCACGATGATCGGCGACAGGCTCAGCGTTTCCATCAACGGCCGCGTCGTCATCGAAAACGCGCTGCTCCCGGACGTTCCGGCACGCGGAAAGATCGGACTCCAGCATCACGGCACGTCCGTTGACTTCGCGAATCTCTGGATCAAGGAGCTTTGATAGGAAACAGCGGTTCACCCGCGAAGGCGTAATTTCATC
>JBDSNC010000288.1:0-37723 GCA_039915545.1 Luteolibacter sp. | reverse complement strand
CGCGGCCGTGGTAAAATTTCCCGATGCCGTCCGGCGAGGCGGTGCCGCTGACGTAGGTGGGCTCGGGCACCTTGGCCTCCGCTGGCGGGGCCGGTTTCTCAGGACGTGAGCAGCCTGGAATTCCCACCATCGCGGCGAGAATCAGTGACATGAGGTGAAAACGCATTTCCCCATTACTGGAGCAAACCGCAGCGATGTTTCAACCCGCGAAAACCGCCGCGAGCTCCCCGGCATCGAGCGGACGCCAGTCGCCTTCCTCCAGATCGTCCGGCAGTTTCAAGCCGCCGATGGAAATCCGTTTCAAATCAAGCACGTGATTTCCCACAGCCGCGAACATCCGGCGGACCTGATGGTACCGGCCTTCGTGCAAGGTGACGTGCGCTTCTTTTTCGCCCAGCACTTCGAGTTTGGCGGGGAGAAGCGGTTTCGTCTCGCTGTTCAGCTCGAGTGTTCCTGAGGCGAAAAGCTCCCCTTCGTGCCCTTCGAGCGGGCGGTCCAGAGTCACATGATAGATTTTCAGGCAGTTCGACTTCGGGTGGATGATCTTGTGGAGCAGTTTCCCGTCATCGGTCATCAGCAGCAGCCCGGTCGTGTCCTTGTCCAGCCGGCCGATCGGATTCAGGCCCGGGTTCCGATGGGCGTAGCGCTCGGGCAGCAGATCGTAAATCGTGCTGCCGGGGTCTTCGCTGCTGCACGTGTAGCCGTCCGGTTTGTTCAGCATGATCACCAGCGGCGACGGCGGGTCGAGCTCTTCCCCGCGGAAAAGGATTTCATCGAAAGGCGGCATGTCGTTCTCGCCTAACACGTTTCCGTTTGTATCAGTGACGGCACCGGATTTGATCAGGCGCTGGACCTCCTTGCGGGAGCCGTAGCCGAGGTTGGCGAGGAGTTTGACGAGTTTCATGAAGAAGTGGTGAATGATCAGCGAGCGGTGATCAGAGAAGGGAACTAACGTTTTTCGGCAAAGAGGATTTTGTAAATCTTGTCCTCGGTGATCTTGCGCCAGGCCATGCCGCTGGTTTCGAGGACCGCTTCGTAGGGGAGCTGGCGGTTGGCGACCAGCAGCAATTTTCCCCCGCGCCTCAGCGAGCCGATAGCCACTTTCAGAAACGCCCGCCCGAGATCCACGTCCGTCGCCTGGCCGGTGTGGAACGGCGGATTCATCACGATGGCGTCGTAGGTTCCGGGGAGGCCGGTGGTGACGTCGTGCCAGTGGAAATGGATCTGCTCTTCTTCTTCCGCGGAACAAGGGGGTGAGCTCAGGCGGGTGACCGGTTCACGGTGGCGGGCCAGGTTCATCCGCGCGCAATCGAGTGCCCGTGCGTCCGCTTCGAACAGATCGAGCCGCGCGATCTTCGGGCAGCGCTCCAGAACCGCGTTTGATAGAAACCCCCAGCCCGCGCCGAGGTCCGCGACGTTTCCGTGTAAATGAGCGGGCAGGTGATCCGCCAGAAGCTGCGAGCCGGGATCGATGTGATCGCTGCTGAAAATCCCGGCCTGCACCGTGAATCCGGAAATTTCCCGCAGTTCGCCGAGCGCGCGCCATTCGTTGAAAACCGTTTCATCCGCATCGTCCAGCAGTGCGTGGAAGGCACGGCACTTGTGCTTCTGGATCGAGACGATGTTTCCCGCCGCCCGCGAAAGCTCTTTTTCAAACCGCCCCGCGCCCGCCGTGTTCGGCATTGCGGCGAGGATGCGGCCGCCCGGTTCCAGCCGGTCCTTCGCCATCGCGAACCAGGCCAGCGTCTCGTCCTTCGATTTCCCGGGAAGCACCACCACCAGCGGAAATTTTTCCTCTCCCGGCTCCTCCACCCGCACGAACCCAGTATTCTCCCACGCCACCGCCCGCGGCTTGAACGGCTGCCACCCGATGATGGACGGCCAAGCCTTCAAAGCCGGATGCGGCTGTGCTCCAAGAAATAATGCCCGCGCCGGAATTGCCAGCGCGTCCCCGCCCTCGAAGGCGAGCATCAATGTTTCAAGAGCCGGATTCACGCGGCTTCCTGCGAGGTTCTAACGTCCGAAGTCGTCATAATGCTCATCCGTGTATTTTTCGTAGCGCTTGATGAGGGCGGCGTTTTCCTTTTCGACCTTGGTGAGCTTCGTGGTGATGTCGACCGCCATCGGCATGTACCAATCGAGCTTGTCGAAGTGCTCGCGCATGTCGGCCATCTTGAAACTGTAACCGTGGCGGGCGTAGATCTCATTGCGCATGATCCGAAGGTCGGCGGGTTTCATGTTTTCCACGTCGCCCTCTTTCAGCGGCTTGGTGGAGGTTTCGGGATGCTTGCCAGCCTTGGGATCGTATTTGAATTTACGGGCCGGGAGTTCGAATTTCCGCGTGCCGATCTTCTTGTCATTTGCTTCCCACTCGCCGAGCAGGGACTTGGATTTTGTCAGATAGGTGAAGCGGAAAACCCCGTCCGCCTTGTCGTCTCCGGGCTCCTTGGCGATGACAGAGAAGTCGCCTTGAATTTCGGACCACGATCCGCTGAAGGCACGTTCGTTGCCCGCCACGATACTGTAGCCGGTGACGGAATTCCCAATGACGCGGTCCAGGCAGATGGTGATCTTTCTCTCGCCGAACGCGCCGACGTAAGTGCCGAGCATCACTTTTGCATGTTCATGCGATGCGTTGACTTCATCGTCACCGGCATCGTGTTTCGGTTCGGCGCTTTGGGCGTGCAATGGTCCGCCGCAAGCCAGAATGCAGAGCGAGAGCAGGGAGGGGATGAGTTTCATGGTGGGAAATGGTGGGGAATCTGAAACAAATACCCACAGGACCCGCAGTCCTTGCAAGCCAATGCTCAAAAATCCTCCGCCGAAACCCGCCGCTGTCCGGAAGATCACCGGCGTCTGCCTGTGGCTGGCGCTGGCGTTTTTCACCGTGCTGATGGCGCGCATCACGCTCGGTTATTGGCCGATCCGCCGCGACGCGGGATTTCTCCAGATCAAACAACAATACCTCGGCATCCTGCATTGGGAGGCGGCGTTCTGGATCCACGTCTTCACCAGCATGCTTCCGTTGCTCGCGGGGTTCACTCAATTTGCGCCGTGGATTTTGAAAAGGCGTCCCGCGGTCCACCGCGCGATGGGAAAGGTGTATGTCATCACCGTTTGTTTCGTCACCGGCCCGGCGAGCCTGATCATGGCGTTTTATGCGAATGGCGGCGTCATCTCGCGGATTGCCTTCACCACGCTCGCCCTGCTCTGGCTCGGCACCACCGCGATGGGCTGGCGCACGGCGCTCCAGCGGAAATGGTCCGTTCACCGCGAGTGGATGACCCGCAGCTACGCGCTCACGCTTTCCGCCATCACGTTGCGGGCATGGAAATACGCGATCATTTTCGCCTTCGAGCCGCGGCCGATGGATGTCTATCGAATCGTCGCCTGGCTCGGCTTCGTGCCGAACCTGCTCGTTGCGGAATGGCTGATCCGGCGCTGGCGCCATCGTGCACGTGTGGCATCCGCCGGCCCGCGCCCTTGAAGCGGCAATAAAAGGAGCGGCCACCGGTGCCTCCCAGGGATGTCCGATCGCAAACGCGGCTTAACGGAAAAACCTCCCGGCATGTCCTGAAACCCGCGCCCCATCCGTCGTTGTCATGAAAACCAATCGAACCATGACCACCGAAACACTCCACGGCCCCGATGATGCCATCATCGGTCACTCCGTCGTCCCGCACGAAGCCTGGATCACCGCCCGCAAGGAACTCCTCAAACGGGAAAAGGAACTCACCCGCCTCAGCGACGAAGTCAGCGCCGCCCGCCGCGCCCTGCCATGGGAGAAGGTGGAGAAAAACTACGTTTTCAACGGCCCGGATGGCGAAGTCACACTCGCCGGTCTGTTTGGCACCAAACGCCAGCTCATTATCCATCACCTGATGTTCGCACCCGGCTGGACCGAGGCCTGCATCGGTTGTTCGCACTCCGCCGATCATGCGGATTCCGCGCGGCAGCATTTCGAAAACGCGGACGTTTCCTACGTGGCCATCTCCCGTGCTTCGCTCGCCGATCTCGAAACTTTCAGGAAACGCATGGGCTGGACATTCGACTGGGTTTCCTCCGGCGACACGGATTTCAACTTCGACTACGGCGTTTCGTTCACACCCGAACAGGTCGCTTCCGGAAACGTCGGATACAACTACGGCACCTCATCCTATGCCTACGACGAACTCCCCGGCGTGAGCGTTTTTTACAAGGACGGGCAGGGAAACATCTTCCACACCTACTCCACCTACGCCCGCGGTCTCGATATCCTGCTAGGATCGCATAACTACCTCGATCTCACTCCCAAAGGCCGCGCTGCGAAAGCCACTCCCGCTGATCCCGGCTGGCTCCGCTATCACGACCAATACCAAACCGGAGAGCCCGAAAGCTGCTGCTCCTGCAAATAGATCCACCCATGTATCCGATCCTCCGCCCCTGTTGCAGGCACGTCCGGCTCCCGCGCAAGCGCGCGGCAGGCATCGCCGGATGGACCGTGCCCGGCCTGCTGCTGATCCTGATGCCGAAATGCCCCGCCTGTTTCGCCGCCTACATCGCCCTCGGCAGCGGCATCGGCCTGTCCTTGCCCGTCGCTGCCAGCGTGCGGACTTCGTTGATCGTGTTGTGCGTGGCATCGCTGGTTTTCATGATCTCCCGACAGTGCCGCCGCTGGATCAAATCACGTTCCGGGCATTGAGAGTGATGGGGAAATGAGGCCCCTTGGGCATCACGCGGATGGAGTGAGGTGGGGGTAATTGAAAGTGGCGGCATTTTCGGATGGCTGGGGAACACGCTGAGGTATCGGAACGGCCCGCCGGCGTATCGACATGGCCTGCCGACGTATTGACATGGCACGCCGACGCATTGACGTGGCACGCCGACGTATCCCCAAGCCCGCCGATGTATCGACGTGGCACGCTGACGTATTGACATTACCCGCAGACGACGTCCGCGTGCCATGTAGGCACGTCCGGGCAAGGGGAAACTATAGTGCCGCGCGTGAAGTTTTGTGATTCCTGGTGACCGGTTACCTTAAAATGGGCTGGACTACGGACGAAGAGGATTCTCCGCAAAGGCGAAATCCGTCACGATCTTCCCACCGATCAGATGCTCCTGGATGATCCGTTCCAGCACCTCCGGCGTGCACGAGTGGTACCAGACACCTTCCGGATAGACCACGGCGACGGGGCCTTGGAGGCAGACGCGCAGGCAGTTCGCCTTGGTGCGGTAGATTTTCGAATCCTTCCCGCCGGCGAGGTTGAGTTCCTTGAGGCGTTTTTTGAGAAACTCCCAAGAGGCAAGACCGGCTTCCTTGGCGCAACACTTCGGCTCGGTCTGATCGGCGCAGAGGAAAATGTGACGCTCGATTTTCCCGATGCCGAGGGAGTCCGCGGAGGATTGGAGATCGTTCATCTTGGATTTTTGAAAATGAACCACGGATTTCCCGGATTTACACGGATAAAGACCGGAGAATCAGGATTAAACCGGCTGCCGCAGGAGCAGGCAACGTATCAGCGAATAATCGAGATCGTGTCTCGGATGTCTTGGCCGGGTTTCCTGGCTTCACTTCCGGCTGAGACAGCCGGAACACATTATTCCTACCAGATTTTCACGCGGTCTTCCGGTTTCACGTAGAGTTTGTCGCCGGGCTTCACATCGAAGGCGTCGTACCAGGCGTCCATGTTGCGGACCACGCCGTTGACGCGGGCTTCGACGGGGGCGTGGGGATCGGAGTGGATTTGTTTGATGAGGGCTTCGTTGCGGATCTTGCTGCGCCAGACCTGTGCCCAGCCGAAGAAGACGCGCTGGTCGCCAGAGAGGCCGTCGATCACCGGGGCGGGTTTGCCGCCGAGTGACGTGTGATAGGCGGCGAGCGCGAGATTGAGGCCGCCCATGTCGCCGATGTTCTCGCCGAGTGTTAGTTTTCCGTCAACGTGCTCGCCGGGAAGGATTTCAATCTCGGCGTATTGGGCGACGAGCTTGTCGGCACGGCCGTTGAAATTTTTCGCGTCCTCCTCGGTCCACCAGTCCTTGAGCACGCCGTCGCCATCGGACTTGCGGCCTTGGTCGTCGAAGCCGTGGCTGATTTCATGGCCGATGACGGCACCGATGCCGCCGTAGTTGATGGCCGGATCCGCCTGGGGATCGAAAAACGGCGGCTGGAGGATGGCGGCGGGGAAGACGATCTCGTTGAGCGTGGAGTTGTAATACGCGTTCACCTTCTGCGGCGGCATGTTCCATTCGGAGCGGTCCACCGGCTTGTCGAGGCGGTCGAGGTCGTGCTTCCACTCGAAGCGGTTCGAGCGGTCGACGTTGCCGTAAAGGTCGTCCGGTTTCACGACGAGGGCGGAGTAGTCGCGGAATTTTTCCGGGTAGCCGATCTTCACGGTGAAGTGGGCGAGCTTTTCCTGCGCGGCTTTTTTCGTGGCGTCTCCCATCCATTCGAGTCCGTCGATGCGGATGGCGAGGGCCGCGCGGATGTTGGAAACGAGATCGAGCATCTGCTGTTTCGATTCCGCCGGAAAATAGCGGGTGACGTAGATTTTCCCGACATCCTCACCGAGCGCCGCGTTGGTGGAGGCCACAGCGCGTTTCCAGCGGGTGAGTTGTTCGGGCTGGCCGGAGAGGGTTTTCGAGCGGAAGTCGAAACTGGCGTCGGCGAAGGCTTTTGAAAGGTACGGTGCCGAGGCATCCGCAGTGCCGAAGGCCATCCAGGCTTTCAGGACATCGAGCGGCGTGGCGGCGAAAATGGCGGCTTTTTTCGGAAACGCGGAGTCGTCGCGGACGATGATGCGTTTCACGCTGTCCAGTCCGCCGGCATCCAACAGCTCGCGGAATCCGAAGCCGGGTGCGAGCGTGGCGATCTCGTCGGGCGACATCGCATGATAGGTCTTGTCGCGATCCCTCAGCTCGGTGCGGTCCCAGCTCGCTTCGGCGAGTTTCGTCTCGAAGGCGAGGATTTCGCCTGCGTATTTCTCCGCATCCGGCCAACCGGCGAGGGTGAGCATCGTGGCGGTGAATTTCTGATATTTCGCCTTCGTTTCCGCGAACGAGGGCTTCAGGTAATAGTCCTTGTCCGGCAGCCCGAGCCCGCTGGATCCCATGTAAACGGCGTAGTGCGTGGGGTCCTTCGCATCCGGGCTGATGCCCGCGCCGAACAAACCGCGGCCGAGCCCGCCCGGCTGACCCATGATTTTAGCAAGGTCCTCGCGGGTGGCGGCGGATTTGATGGCATCGAGCTGGGAGGCAATCGGAGCGGCTCCTGCGGCCTCGACACGCGCCTCATCCATGAACGCCGCATACCAGGCTCCGGCTTTCCCGGTGGCCGCGTCCGGCTTGGCGGCGGCGTCTTCGAGGATCTTGCGGACGCGGGTTTCCGAGAGGATGGCGAGCGAATCGAAATTTCCGTAGCGCGGTCGGTCGGCGGGGATCTCGGTGTTTTTTTGATAGGTGCCGTTCGCGTAAGAGTAGAAATCGTCGCCGGGTTTCACGGATTCGTCGCGGCCGGCGAGGTCGAAGCCCCAGGTGCCGAAGCGCGGGGCATCGGTCGGGCTTTCGTCCGCAGCGGAGGCGAAATTGAGGGAAAAGGCGGCGAGGGCGAGAGCGAGGGATGGTTTCATGCGGGAATAACGGCGGCGAACGCGGGATTCGTTCGTCGGATAAAGATTCGGACGGGGTTTCTGCGAATTCAATGCTGTTATATTGCTGTCCGAGACGGGATGTGCCAGCCGCATTTGACTTCCGGGATTCCCGGCCAAGAGTGGCTGCAATGCCGCTTTTCCGAATCATTCCGCCGCTGCTCCTCACGATGCTGCTCGCCAGTTGCGCCAGCCAGCCTGTGAGCAGCGGTCCGCCGCAGAAGGCGGTGATGAAATCCGATTTTACGGTCCGCCGCGATATTGTTTACACGCTTGCCAACTGGCCCGCTCCGGTGATGGGCGATCTCTATCGACCGGTGGGCGCGAAGTCCGCGCCCGCGGTGCTGCTGGTGCATGGCGGCGGCTGGACCGGCAAGGACGGCCGCTGGCAGATGACGGGCATCGCGAAAAAACTGGCGAAGCGCGGCTACGTCGTGCTCAACGTGACCTACCGCCTCGCCCCGCGCTGGATCTATCCGGCACCGGTGGACGATCTGAAACAAGCGGTGAAATGGATGCGGACGCACGCGGCGGAGGAGGGGATCGATCCGCAGCGCATCTCCACTTACGGCTACTCGGCGGGCGGCTATCTCGCGGCGCTGGTGGGGCTGGATGAAACGCAGCACATCAAGGCGATCATCGCCGGAGGAACACCGGCCGACCTCACGCTCTATCCGGGCGGCGACCTCGTCCCGCAGTTCCTCGGCGGCACGAAGCGGGAAATTCCGGATCGTTTTCGCGAGGCATCACCGGTCTATCATGTGACGCGGAAAAGCCCGCCGGTTTTCATCTATCATGGCGGCGCGGACACGCTGGTGCCGCCGGAGCATGCGTGGGAATTCATCGCGGCGCTGGAGAAGAACAAGGTGGCGCACGAGGTGTATTGGATCGAGGGACGCGACCACATCGCCGCGTTCCTGCTGCCCGCCGGATCGGTCGATGCGGCGGTGGATTTTCTGGATCGCAAAACCGGAAAATCCGCGCCTCAATCGCGGCATGACCAATGACACCATCCAATGGGGACTCGTCGCGCCGGGCGGCATCGCGCGGAAATTCGCCAGAGACCTGCGGGTGGCGGTGGGTGGAAATTTGCGGATGGTCGCCGGTCGTGACCTCGGCCGGGCAAAGGCCTTCGCGGATGAATTCGGCGCGGAGAAAGCGACGGACGATCTCTCCGAACTCGTCGCCGCCGGGGATGTGGACATCGTTTACATCGCCTCGCCGCACAACTTCCACTTCGCCGCGGCCAAGGCGCTGCTGGAAGCGGGAAAACCCGTGCTTTGCGAAAAACCGCTGACGATCAACGCCGCGCAAGCCCGCGAGCTGATCGAAATTTCCCGGTCTAACAAAGTCTTCCTCATGGAAGCGATGTGGACGCGTTGCCTGCCGATTTACGACCGCGTGCGCGAGTGGCTGGACGAGGGCCGGATCGGCGAGCCGCAACTGGTGACGTCGCAATTTTGTTTTCCCGCCTCCTATGATCCTACGAGCCGTTGGTTCGATCCCGCGCTGGCGGGCGGGAGTCTGCTGGACCTGGGCGTTTACAATCTGGCGGTGAGCCAGTTTGTGATTGGCCGGAAACCGCAAAAAGTTTCAGCGGTCGCGCGGATGTCCGGCAGCGGTGTGGACGAGATGCTTTCCGCGTCGATGCATTATGAAAACGGCGGCATCGCCCAGTTCACCTGCGGGTTGAGAACACGCGCCGACAACTCGCTTTCCATCGGCGGGGAAAAGGGATTCATCCGCGTGGCTCCGAGATTCATGGACGCGGAGGAGGCTTTTCTAACGATCGATGGCGAGACCGAAAGCGTGCGCGAGCCGCTGCGCGGGGAGGGCTTTGAATTCGAGATCGAGGAGGCCATGCGCTGCCTGCGTGCCGGAGAAATCGAGAGCCCGAAAATCCCGCACGCCGATACGCTGGCGACGATGGAAATCATGGACGAGATCCGCGGACAGATCGGCCTGCGCTATCCGGGCGAGTGAGATTCGCAGTGGACCGGGCGGCGGTCTGCATGGATGCTCGGCGCATGGGAAGAGTTTCCGGATGGATGAAAATCATGGCGGCGGTGGCCAGCGGGCTGCTGGTGGCGGGCGCGTTTCCGCCGTTGGATTTCACGGTACTGGTGTGGGTGGGAATGCTGCCGCTGCTGGCAGTGCTGTGGTCGATCGAAGGCAAACGCGCGGGATTGAAAGGATTCGGCATCGCCTATCTGGCCGGGCTGGTGGCGTGTCTGATCCAGTTCAACTGGGTGGCCTCCGTTTCCTGGCTCGGCGCGATCCTGCTGCCGGCGTATCTGGCGGTTTACTGGGGTCTGTTCGGGATTTTCGCGGCGAAGCTCGGCAATCCGTGGAAGTCCGGAAAACCGGCGCGGATTCTAACGGTGGCGTTCTCCCACGGCGCGGTGTGGGCCGGTTGCGAACTGCTGCGCGGCTGGGTGATCACGGGGATCAGTTGGAATGTTTTGGGCACGGCGTTTCACGACATGCCGCGGATGGCGCAGGCGGCGGATCTGTTTGGCGTGGTCGGGCTCTCGATGGTGGTGGTGTTTTTCCAAGCGGTGGTCGCACAGGCGGTGGCGTTGAAAAAATGCCTGCCGGTGGCAATCGCCGGCGCGGTGATCGGCCTGATGGCGTTGTATGGAACGGTGCGGATCAAGATGGAGAAAGAAGGCGAATCCATCCGGCTCCGGACGCTGCTGGTCCAACTCAACATCCCTCAGGACGCCGCGCACATGTTGTGGAGCGACGTTGAAACCCACTTCGCTTATGAGGACGAAACTCTCAAAGGCTTGCAATCCGCCAAGCCATTTCCCGATTGGGTGATGTTGCCGGAAACCTCGCTGACCGGCCATATTCTCACGACCAACGACGGCGAAAGAGGTCAATGGCCGATCAACCGCGATACCATTTCACAAGTGCGCGCTGCCGGACGATTCCAGTTCATCTATGGCGCGACAGAATGGGAGGCGGAACAAGTGCCCGACGGCCTCATCGAAAAAACCAAGGGCAACGCTTGGAATTCCCTCGCCGTCATTTCGCCCGATGACGACCTGCAAACCTACCGCAAGGAGCACCTCGTCATCTTCGGCGAGACGATTCCCTTCATCGACTCGCTGCCGTTTCTGAAAAAAATCTACGAGGAACAATCCGGTGCGGAGTTCGGTGGATCGTTCACGGCGGGTGACAAGTTGGATCCGCTGCCGATTGCTGTTGGAGACAAAACCGTCGGTGCGATTCCGACGGTCTGCTTCGAGGATTCCGTGCCGCGGCTCATGCGGAAATTCATCCGCCCCGGCCCGCAGGTGATCATTAATATTACCAACGACGGCTGGTTCAAACAATCGGCCGCTGCCGAGCAGCATTTCCAATACGCCCGCTTCCGAGCCATCGAGTTCCGCCGGCCGATGCTGCGCTGCGCTAACAGCGGCGTCAGTGCGGCGATCGATACCACCGGTTCCACCGCGCATCCGGACACGGGAAAACCGCAGGTCATCACGGATGAAAATGGCAGTCATTTCACAAGGGGCTCGCTGGTCACCGAGCTGAAGATCCCGCTGCATCCGTCGTTTTCGCTGTATGCGGTGATCGGCGATTGGGGGATCATGGTGCTGAGCGGACTCGCGCTGTTATTAGCGTATGTGGTCCCGGCTTCAGCCGGTTTTGAGCGGAAGAGAAGACCGGCTGAAGCCGGGACTACATACGAAGAGGGGCATGGTCTATGATCAAGAGCGACGAACGGGTGGTGGTGATCGGTGGTGGCGCGGCGGGGTTTTTCGGCGCGATCTCGGCGGCGGAGCTCGGGGCGGGGGAGGTTATTATTTTGGAAAAAGGTCCTGAAGTGCTGACGAAAGTGCGGATCTCCGGCGGCGGGCGCTGTAATGTGACGCACGGATGTTTCGAACCGCGGGATCTGGTGAAAGGCTATCCGCGCGGGATGAAGAGTCTGATGGGGCCGTTTCATCGCTGGCAGGCGAGCGATACGGTGGAGTGGTTCGCGAAAAACGGGGTGGAGCTGAAGACCGAGGAGGACGGGCGGATGTTTCCGGTGACGGATGATTCGCGCACGGTGATCGACTGTCTCACCCGCGTGGCGCGGAATCTCGGCGTGAAATGGCGGACGCATTGTGGCGTCGCGGCGGTGGAAATTCTACCGGACGGCGGGTTTTTGATAGAAACGGAGGCCGGGGAAAAAATCGAAGCGCGCTGCATTCTGATAGCGACCGGCGGCATCCGCAGCGGAAACGCGCGGCGGCCGGTGGAATCGGTGGGCCATGGGATGGCTGCGCCGGTGCCGTCGTTGTTCACGTTCAAGATCGAGGATGCCCGCTTGGAGGGATTGCAGGGGGTATCGGTGCCGAATGCCACGGTGCGGGCCGGTTCGTGGGAATCGAGCGGGCCGCTGCTGGTCACGCATTGGGGGTTGAGCGGGCCGGCGGCGCTGAAAGTTTCCGCGTGGGGGGCGCGCGATCTGGCGGATTGCGGTTATGAATTCGAGCTGCGCGTGAGCTGGGCGGGGAACTTTTCTGCCGTAGAAATCGCCGCGATGCTCGCGGCGGAGCGGCAGGAACACGGTGCGCGGAAAGTGATGCGCCACAGCATCGTCGATGGCATCACGAAGCGCCTCTGGCAGCGGCTTTGCGGCGCGGCGGGGATTGGGGAGGATCAGACCTGGTCCACGCTGACGAAGGAGGAAACGCGCAAATTCATCACCGAACTAACGGATGGCCGCTACGCCGTGCGCGGGAAGAGCCTGAACAAGGACGAGTTCGTCACCTGCGGCGGGGTGCATCTGAAGGACGTGAATCTCAAGACGATGGAAAGCAAACTGACGCCCGGCGTGTTCTTCGCTGGCGAGGTGCTGGACATCGACGGCGTGACCGGCGGCTTCAATTTCCAAGCCGCATGGACCACCGGCCGGATCGCCGGGGAAACGATAGCGCAGCGCTGCGCCGACTAACTCCCCCAGCTCCAGCGCTCCGGATGCCACAGGTAACCGCCGCCGACCGGCAGGACGTGGCCGATGCCGGGCCAGGGGACGTGGAATCCATAACAACGCGTGCGCTCCGCCGCGGCTTGGGCGAAGACTCTTTTGCGCGTCTCGATTCCTAACATCGGATCGTGGTCGAAGGCGATGAACCACTCCGGATTGTGAAACATGAAGCCGTGGTGGTGCGCGAGATCGACGAAATGCAGCAGTGATTCATCGCCCGATTTGATCCGGAAAATCGCATGGCCCGCCGTATGGCCGGGCGCGGCTTCGATGGTGACTGCGCCGTTGAAGAACTGTGTGCCTGCTTTCACCGGTTGTGAGACGCCCTTGAGGATTTCGAACTGCTTGCGCACGTCCTTGATCATGCCCGGTAGCTCTGCGCGGTTGCGTTTCGTTTTGGAAAAATCCGGTTCCGCCGCGTGCCAGAATCCATATTCCTCCGGTAGATAGTAGAACGCGGCGTTCGGGAAGGTCGGTTTCCCCCCGGTGACGAAACCGGCGAGGTGATCGGCGTGTGAGTGGCTGAGAAACCCGGCGGTCACCTGCTCAGGCGCGATGCCCGCCTGCCGCAAGCCGTCTGTTAGCCAGCCGGTGTTGGTGCTGTCGCGCTCGCCGAAGCCCGCGTCGAAGATGGCTATTTCCTTGCCGATCCGCACCACCAGGATGTTCACGTAAAGCGGGATGCCGTCCACCCGCTCGCCGTGGCTTTCCAGCCAGTCCTTCATTTCCGGATGCGCTTCCGGCGGCCACATCAGGTCGAGCGGTCCGCGGAAAAGCATGTGCCCATCGCTGATCGACCACGCATCGAATTCGCCGATCTTGAATTGATAGACCAGCGCGTTGCCGTGGATTTTCGGAGCGGGTGCCGGTTTCGCGTCCTGCGCCAAAGCCACGCCGCCGGCCGCCGCGAAAACGCCACCTAAAAACGCCCGCCGGCCGAAACCCGGTGCTGAAGAAGAATCGATCATCGCACCGTTACGTCGGTGGGGTGATGAGAATTTCGGGAGAAAGTTTCGCCAGCCACCCGGCGAGTTCGGCGGCGGCGCGGGTTTCCGGGAGGAGGTCGAGGTTTTCCAGGTCCCAGCGAAAAATGAGTTTGTAGCCGTCCCACTCGCCTTGGGCACCGCAGTCGCGCATCCAACTGGCGGCCTGGCGGTTTTCCACCTGGACGTAGCCGACGAGCGTCTGAATGCCGGCGCGGAAGGCGGTGAGCCAGAGGATGGCGAGCAGCAGCGTGCCGACTCCGCGGCCGTGGTCATCATCGAGCACGATGGCGGAGAGCTCGGCTTGTGAGGGATTTTCCGGATCGCGCCACCAGCTCGCACCGCCGATGGGCGGAAAATCGCGGGCGGGATCGAGCACGGTCCAGGTGACGTGTTTTTGCGGATCCTGGGCGAGCACCTGATCGAGCATTTTCTCCCCGACGACCTCGCCGGTGTGGGTCCAGAAGCGGTGGTAGCGCGCCTCCGGAGAAAGCCGACGGTAGGCCTCGGCGAGCTGGCTGCGATCCTCCGGCACCAGCGGGCGGACGATGACGGCAGTGCCATCGCGCAGGGTGAGCTCGAATCGTTCCAGCGTCATGGCCCCGAATGTAGCGTGATTTTCCCGGGAGGAAAGCCGGGGTGCTGGGAAAAACTTCGGTTTACCCAATGGATTGACGCGCGGCGGGCGGTCCTCCACTGTGCGCCCATGAACGCAGCGCCGGTTGTCGGAATCATCATGGGAAGCACGTCGGATTGGCCGACGATGGAGCACGCCGCACGCACGTTGCGCGACTTCGGAGTAGCTTGGGAAGCGGAGGTCGTGAGCGCCCACCGCACGCCGGACAAGCTGGTTTCCTACGCGGAAACAGCGAGGGGCCGCGGACTGAAATGCATCATCGCCGGTGCCGGTGGTGCGGCGCATTTGCCCGGAATGACCGCCGCCATCACGGATATTCCGGTGCTCGGCGTGCCGGTGGAATCCAAAGCACTGCAAGGCGTGGACTCGCTGCTTTCCATCGTCCAAATGCCCGCCGGCATCCCGACCGCCACCTTCGCGATCGGCAAGGCCGGCTCGACGAATGCCGCGCTTTTCGCCGTGGCCATGCTCGCCAACGAAAACCCGGAACTGGCCCAAAAACTCGCCGATTTCCGCAAGAACCAGACCGCCGCGGTAAAGGCCGCCGCGCTGCCTCCTCTCGATCCTATTGACTGATTTTCATGTCTTCCCCCTCCATTCCTCTCCACGTCCCGCACTGTGTGGTCGGCGTCATCGGTGGTGGCCAGCTCGGCCGCATGATCGCCCTCGCGGCCCGTCGTTTGGGCGTGCGCACCGTCATCTGGACCGGCGGGCTCGAGGCCCCGGCCGTGGAGTGCGCCGATGAGGTGATCGACCTGCCGTTCGACGATCCGGAGGCACTCCAGGATTTCTGCAGCCGCGTGACCGTTTCGACCGTCGAGTTTGAAAACATCCCGTGTCACACGCTGGAAAAGGTCGCGAAATGCACCGGGCTTTTCCCATCGCCGCACGCGATCTGCATTTGCCAGAACCGGGAGCGGGAGAAAAATTTCCTCAAGGAAAACAACATCCCGCACACGTGGTTCGCCGTCATTTCCGATGCCGCCGATCTGGCCGCTGCAATGAAGGAACTGAACGGCCCGGGCGTTCTGAAAACCGCGGATTTCGGTTACGACGGCAAGGGCCAGCTCAAGCTGGAAGGCGACGAGGATCCGCAGGAAATCTGGGCTGCCTTCGACGCGCCGCGCGCCGTGTTGGAAGCGTGGGTGCCGTTTGAAAAGGAACTCTCCGTCATGGCAG
This sequence comes from Luteolibacter sp., assembly GCA_039915545.1. GTDB lineage: Bacteria > Verrucomicrobiota > Verrucomicrobiia > Verrucomicrobiales > Akkermansiaceae > Luteolibacter. Next base: position 22,312 of record JBDSNC010000288.1, on the reverse strand, counting down.
CGCGCGGCGCGGATGGTGTCACCGTCACCTACGATCCTGCGGAAAACCGCCACCGCCATCACATTTTGGACGTTTCCATCGTCCCTGCCCGCGTTTCTCCGGCGGTCGCATTGGAAGCCGCCGCCATCGCCCGCCGCGTGGCGGAAGCGCTCGATTATCGCGGCATCCTCGGCGTGGAGTTTTTCCTGAAATCCGACGGCGAATTGCTCGTCAACGAGATCGCCCCGCGGCCGCACAACTCCGGCCACCACACGCTCGACGCCTGCGCGACCTCGCAGTTCGAGCAACAGCTCCGTGCGGTGATCGGCCTGCCGTTAGGATCGACCCGCCTGCTCACGCAGGTGGTGATGCTGAATTTGTTAGGCGACATGTGGCCCGAGGAAATGACGCCACCGGACTGGCTGCCGCTCTTCGAGGACGGCGAGGCCAGCCTGCACCTCTACGGCAAGCGCCACGCGCGCGGCCGCCGGAAAATGGGCCACGTGAATTTCATCGGACCCACCGTCGAAAACGCCCTCGCCCGCGCCGAAGCGCTGAAATCACTCTGGCTGCCCTGAACGGACCGCGGAATTCATTCCGCCAGCCAATGAATCGCGAAATAAAAGCGCGAAGCCTCACGATCAGCTCCCCCGCACGATCAACTCCCCCTGCAGCACGATCTCACTCACCGGCCGCGTCGGATCTTCTATCCGCTTCATCAACAAATCCGCTGCCGCCTCGCCCATCGTCTTCGCCGGCTGACGGATCACCGTCACCGGCGGATCGACAAACCCCGCCCACGACGGGTCATCAAAACACACGAATCCCATTTGTTCCGGAATCCGGAATCCGCTCTGCCGCAATGTTTTGTAAGCTCCGGTAGCGAGCAGCGCACTGCTGCACACCACGGCATCCACCGCTGGATCGTTCTTCAGAATTTCCGCCATCAGCCGCGCTCCCTCCTCCTCGAACGCCGGTGCCTGATAGACACCCTGCATCCGGTTCTCCGCGCCCTGAAACGCCGCTTGAAATCCCTTGATCCGCGCGCTCGCCGTGAAACTTTTCGCCCCGAAAATCCCCGCGATTTTCTGATAACGGCCTTCCAACAGAACACGCGTCAGTTTGAGTGCCGCCTCCTCGTTGTCGAGCACCACGGAATCCAAACCCGCCCCCGGCAGCTTGCGGTCGAACAGCACCAGCGGCGGCAGCACGGCCGGATCCAGTGATTTCGAGTTCGCGCGGGTGGGGGATAACAGAATGCCCGCGACCTTCTCCTCCTCCATCAGTTTCAGGAAAAGCTCCTCGCGTTTCGGATCCTCGTCGGTGTTGCACATCAGCACCGTGTAACCGTGGCGGAAGGCCACCGCCTCCACCGCCCGGCTGATCTCGCTGAAAAACGGATTGCGGATGTCTGATAGGACGAGCCCGATCACCCGCGATTTCTGCGCACGCAGACTGCGCGCCACGCGGTTCGGCCGGTAGCCGAGGTCCTTCACCGCCTCCTCCACCTTCTTGCGCGCGTCCTCGCTGATGTAGCCCTTGCCCGCAAGCACGCGGGAAACGGTGGCGATCGAGCACCCCGCCCGTAGCGCGACATCTTTGATCGAAAGCGACATGGCTGGTATCGTTTACATAAAAATGGGCGTCAGAAAGTCAAATTCGTAATTTTTTTCATGCGGAGTAAACTCATATAAAATCAGCTTTATACGCAATTTCATGATGAAACCGAGCCCAAGTGTGCGAAATTCCACATTGACGAAACCGTGTGTAAACGTTTACACATTCAATCACACCGGCAACGGCACTATTTCTTCCGAAAACTCCAAACCAGCAGAACCCATGCTTGCGATGACCATCTCCGACGTGCGCCTCGGCGCCACCATCTCCTCGAAAGAGGCCGCCATCCGCGCCGTGGGCGACATTCTTGTCCAGAGTGGTTCGATCGACCCGGAATATGTGGAAAGCATGCTTGCCCGGGAAAAGACGGCGACCACCCTCCTCGGCAACGGCCTCGCCATCCCGCACGGCCGCCCGCAGGACTCTGACCACATCAGGCAGACCCGCGTCGCCGTGCTGCAGATCCCCGATGGCGTTGTCTGGCAGGATGGGAAAATCGCCCATCTCGTCTTCGGCATCGCCGCGAAATCCGACGAGCACATCGGTCTGCTCCGCCAGTTAACAGGAATCGTCGGCGATGCCGCTCTCGCCCGACGCCTCGCCCACACCACCGATCCGCAGGAAATTCTCGCCGCTGTTTCCACCGGAGTTTCCGACGAAGGCAGCTTGGAAAACGACGATTTCACCGGCAGCCAGTTGGAGATCCTCTTCAACAACCCGCGCGGTTTCCATCTCCGCCCTGCCGGGAAATTCGCCCGCGCCGTCCAGGCCTATCCGGGAAAAGTGACGCTCGTCGTGAAGCGCCGCGAGATCGAGGCGGATAGCCCGTCGCGCATTCTTTCGTTAGGCATCGCGTCCGGCGACACCATCCGCGTCCGCGTTCAGGGCGACGATGAGACCGACACGCTCTCATCGCTCGCCGCGCTGCTAGAGGAAATCAACAACGAGCCGCAGGACGAGGAAGCCGCTGCGGCCGCTCCGACGAACTGGAATCCTGAAGAAGATGGCGGCGTGACGCTCAAAGGCATCATGGCAGCTCCCGGTCTCGCCCTCGCACCCACCTGGAAATGGGAAGCCGTCGAGCTCGCCGACCGCAAGCGCCCGATCGGCGATACGGATTCGGAAATCGCCGCGCTGAAAAACTCGATCCTCAACGCCCGCAAGCAGCTCATCGCGCTGACGGAAGGCAATCTCAACCCGGTCCAGCGCGGCCTTTTCGAAGCCCACGCCTCCCTCGTTTCGGATGATGAAATCGCTAACGAATCCATCAGACTGATCGAAGCCGGAGACGACGCGCTCACCGCTTGGAACGCCGTCATCAGCCACCGCGCCGGAAAAATCGCCGCGCTTGAAGACCCCCATCTCGCCGAGCGCGCCGCCGACATCGAGGACGTCGGCCAGCGTGTCCGCAAGATCCTGCTAGGCGTGGATGTCGATCCCATGGCTTCCGTGCACGGCCCGGTCATTCTCATCGCCGACGATTTGGAACCCTCGGAAGCCGCCCGGCTCAAGGTGGAGAAAATCAAGGGCATCTGTTTGAAAAAAGGCAGCCCGAACGCCCACGCCGCGATCGTTTCCCGCTCGCTCGGCATTCCAATGCTCGTTGCCACCGGTGATTCGTTAGACACACTGGCCATCGGCGAAACCATCATCCTCGATGCATCCGGCGGCCGCATCATCACACAACCCACCGCCGCCGATCTCGATTCCGCGCAAGCCGCGATTGAGGAAGTCGGAGTCCAGCGCAACCAGGATTGGGACCACCGCTTCGAACCCGCGATCCTCCGCGATGGCCATCGTGTTGAAGTCGTCGCCAACATCGGCCAGACTTCGGAATCCCACAGCGTCATCGACTCCGGCGCGGAAGGCGTCGGCCTGCTGCGGACGGAATTCCTCTTCCTCGACCGTGACCACGCACCAGACGAAGAGGAACAATACCAGGCGCTGCGCGAAATGATCGAAGCCCTCCAAGGCCTGCCGATGATCGTCCGCACCATGGACATCGGCGGCGACAAACCCGTTTCCTACCTCGGTCTGAGCGAACTAGATCTCTCCTTCTTGGGCCTCCGTGGTTTCCGTCTCAGTATGGCGCGCCCCGACCTCGCGATGACCCAGCTCCGCGCCATTTTCCGTGCCGCCGAACATGGCCCCATCCGTCTGATGTTTCCGATGATCGCCACGCCTAACGACTTCCTCCGCGCCCGCGAGATGACGGAAAAAGTCCGCCGCGAGGTCGGTGGGAAAAAGGTCGAGCTCGGCGTGATGATCGAAGTTCCGTCCGCCGTCACCATGGCTCCCGAGCTTGCGGAACTCGCCGACTTCTTCTCGATCGGCACCAACGACCTCACCCAATACACACTCGCCATTGATCGCACTCATCCGCTGCTCGCCCGCCGCGCCGACAGCCTGCATCCCGCCGTTCTGCGTTTGATCCGCGACACGGTGAAGGCCGCGCACGACAAGGGCAAATGGGTCGGCGTCTGCGGCGGACTCGCCGCGGATCCGCTCGGCGCGCTCATTCTAACCGGACTCGGCATCGACGAACTCAGCATGCCGCCCGCGCTGGTGCCTCAGATCAAGGCCCTGCTCCGCCGCGAATCGTTCGCCCAGCTGAATCAGCTCGCACAAAAAGCCCTGAACCAGCGGGGCGCCCGTGCCGTCCGCGCGCTCCGTCCCTCACACTAACACGACCATGAACCCGGACATCGTCACGATCACCCTCAATCCCGCCATCGACCAGACGGTCTTCCTCGACCGCCTCCAGGTCGGCAGCGTCAACCGCGCCGGTCATCACCACCGCCAGCCCGGCGGCAAGGGCGTCAACGTTTCCTCCATGCTCGGCGGTTACGGCATCGCCAGCATCGCCACTGGTTTCCTCGGCAAGGAGAACCCGCGGCTGTTCAAGGATCTCTTCAAAACCAAGGGCATCCAGGACGCGTTCGTGTGGATCCCCGGCGATACCCGCACCGGGATCAAGATCGTTGATCAGGTATCGCAGGAAACGACCGACATCAATTTTCCCGGACTAACGCCATCGTTTCCCGATCTCCAGCAGTTCGAGAAAAAACTCCGCAAGCTGGTGAAACCCGACCGCTGGTTCGTCGTTGCCGGTAGTTTGCCTGCCGGTATCAGCCTCGATTTTTTCGAGGAAATCCTCGCCCTCATCAAACAGGGCGGCGGAAAAATTGCCGCCGACACGAGCGGTGAAGCGTTGAAGATCGCCATCGAATCCGGTGCCGATCTCATCAAGCCGAACCACCATGAACTCGCCGAATACCTCGGCCACGATCTGCCGGATTTCGCTTCACGCGTTGCGGCAGCAACCAAACTGCAAAAGGAAAAAGTCCCGCACGTCATACTTTCGTTAGGCAGCGAGGGCGCGCTCTTCCTCACCCCTGAAAAAGCGCTGATGGCCGCCGCTCCGCCGGTGAAAGTCGTCAGCACCGTCGGCGCGGGCGATTCGATCCTCGCCGGTTACCTCGCCGGTCTGACCACCGGCCGCAACGCCACCGATCGGGCGAAACTCGCCACGGTCTTCGCCTGGTGCGCGCTTGAAGACGTGCGCCGCGAGCTTCCATCTCAGGCGGAAATTCAGAAACGCCTTTCCCGCATCAAGGTCCAGCCGCTTTCAAAATTGAACTCCTGAAAAACCCCAAAAACCCATGAAAACCCTATCCGTCAACTTCGCGTCACCCGCGGCCGAGCCGCTGACATGCCTTGCCGTTTCCGCGCTTCAGGCCGAGGCAAAACTCCGCGACATCGTCCTCAACATCACCCATGAGTTTTCCTCGGATCGCGGAGTTTTGTTAGTGGATGAAGCCAGGGAAATCGCCACCGACCGCCCCCACCTCATCCGCGAAACCGCCAAGCTGTTGGAGAATTTCGCCCCGCGTCTGATCGCCGCAACTCCCTTGGTGAAAGCACCGGAGCCGGTGGCCACCAAGTTCATCATCGGCGTCACGTCATGTCCCACCGGCATCGCCCACACCTTCATGGCGGCGGAAGCATTGCTCAAAGGCGCGGCGGCCATGGGCTACACGATGAAGGTCGAAACCCGCGGATCCGTGGGTGCGAAAAATGAGCTAACAGCGGATGACATCGCTCGCGCCGATGCTGTGGTCGTAGCCGCCGATGCGAATGTCGAGACCACTCGCTTCGCCGGAAAGCGTCTGTTGGAAACCGGCACCAAGGCCGCGATCAACGACGCGCAAAGCCTGATCCGCGAGGCACTCGCGCTCACTCCCACTGTCGCCGGGCAACCGAAACCTGCGGAAAAACCCGGTCGCACCGGAGCTTACAAGCACCTGATGACCGGCGTCTCCCACATGTTGCCGCTGGTTGTCGCCGGTGGTCTGATGATCGCCCTGGCCTTCGCCGTCGGCGGGATTTACGCGGGCGACAAGCCGGGAACACTCGGCTGGGCGCTCATGCAGATCGGTGGCAAATCCGCCTTCGCTCTCTTCATCCCGATCTTCGCCGGATTCATCAGCTTCTCCATTGCGGACCGCCCCGGTCTCACCTCCGGCCTGATCGGCGGCATGCTCGCTGCCAGCCTCGGCGCGGGTTTCCTCGGCGGCATCGCAGCGGGATTTCTGGCAGGCTATTTCACGCTGTGGCTGAACAAGACGTTGAAGCTTCCGGAATCGCTGGAAGGACTGAAACCGGTTCTGTTATTGCCGCTCATTTCATCCCTCGTCGTCGGGCTGGCGATGATCTATCTGATCGGCCCGCCGGTGAAAATCATCATGGATGCGGTGTCCGCCTGGTTGAACAGCCTGCAAGGCAGCAGCGCGCTTCTGCTCGGACTGCTGCTCGGCGGCATGATGGCCTTCGACATGGGCGGCCCGATCAACAAGGCGGCCTACACCTTCGCGGTCGGCCTTGTCTCCACCCACATCAATGGTCCGATGGCCGCGGTGATGGCGGCCGGAATGGTGCCGCCGCTTGGCGTGGCGCTGGCAGCGACACTTTTCAAGAACCGCTTCACACCGGATGAGCAGCAGGCCACCAGGGCTACCGCCATCCTCGGGATTTCCTTCATCACCGAAGGCGCGATTCCCTACGCCGCCGCTGATCCATTGCGCGTGATTCCCTCCACCATTGCCGGTGCGGCAGTGGCAGGCGGGATTTCCATGATGGCGGGCTGTAAATTGTTAGTTCCTCACGGTGGCATCTTCGTTTTGGCCATTCCGAACGCGATCAACCACATGCTCGGCTACCTGCTCGCCATCGTTGCCGGAACTCTCGTCACCACGGCGATGCTTTTCATTCTCAAAAAACCACTCACCACCAACTCCATTTGAAACCCATGAAATCGATCATCACGCTTGCTCTCGCTGCCACCGCAAGCGCCCACGCCTCCACCTGGCTGGAAGGCGACTACCTTACCGGCGATTGGCACGGCGAGCGCACGAAACTGGAGGAATCCGGCGTGAAATACTTCGGTTACTACAACGCGATCTTCGCCGGCAACGTGCACGGCGGCAACAGCACCGACTCCAGCTATGCGGGCGATTTATTCACCGGCGTGGAGCTCGATCTGGAAAAAATCCTTGGCTGGAAAGACACGACATTCGTTCTATCAGGGATCGACCGCCACGGCCGCAGCGTCGACGACGCGGTCGGCGGGCAATACAGCGTAATGCAGTTGGTGGGCGGGCAAAACGCCTTTTTATACAACGTCACGCTGGAGAAGAAATTCCTTGATGACACGCTGTCGGTGAAGCTCGGCCGGATGAGTGCCACGGATGATTTCGTCGGCTCGCCGTATTTCAGCTACTCGCTCAGCAACGCGGTGAACGGCCAGATCCGCGCGTGTTTGTTCGACGGCGTGATGACGTCCTATCCGTTTCCCGTCTGGGGTGCGCGTTTGAAATACGAGCCGAACGAGGAGTTCTACGTCATGCTCGGGGCCTTCCAGCTCACGGAAAACATCTTCGACCGCGAGCAGCAGGGAGTGGACTTCACTTTCCATGGCGATGACGGGATTTCCATCTTCACCCAGGTCGGTTGGAATCCGAAAATCGACGGGCGGCCCGCGCATTTCTATCTGGGATCGAACATGGCGTTCGACAGCATCAACCAGTACGACTCCACGGATGACACGAACCACTTCGTCCGCTTCTATGGCAATGCGGACTATCAGGTGTATGCCGAGTCGCCGGGTAGTGATGAGGGACTGGTGCTGTTCTCCACCTTCGCCTGGACCGGGCAGGAAGAGGTCGCGATCATGGATTTCCAATCCACGTTTGGAGCGAATTACAAAGGCCTGTTTCCCGGACGCCCGGACGACCGCACGGTGTTCTTCGCGACCTACGGCGGTTTCAGCGATTCGTTTGCGGCGGAGCAGGTCAGCAACGGTGCCGCCAAACCGGACTACGAAATGGTCCTCGAACTCGGCCACCGTTTCCAACTCTCGAAATTCGCCTACATCCAGCCGCACGCGCAATACATCGTGCAGCCTGGCGGCACCGGTGACATCAACAACGCGTTGGTAATCGGCTTCCAATATGGACTGACGTTCTGACCTAAGAAGGGTGGATCTTCGGTCCACCGGTCAATGAATTGAGGGAGAATGCGCTTCACATTGGCTCGACGGCAAAAACGTCGTCGCTCCAAGCACCGCAGGCTTGACGTGGCCCCGGGATTTTGGACCCTTGCCAGACGCGGCACCTTCTCGCGAACAAGATAGGATCGTTACAGGAACAACTACCCCGCGAGATGAAACGACGGAATTTTATCCAGTTAGGCATAGCGGGTCTGGTAGGATGCGGTGGCAACCAGCGGGCAGACGAGGTTTCTGTCAAAGCCGGACCCTTTATCTTAAGGGTTCCCGCGAAGTGGCAGACGTTGACTGAGGTCGAAAAGGTGGCGCTCCGGCCGCTTTACAGCCGGGAGGGCTGGAAGAACTATCAAACGGACGAACAGTATGCACTGAAGCCGGCCTACGCTTGTCGGCCGCAGCATTGGGCCATCCGCGTTCCCGGTGCCCTGCCGGAAGGGATTCCATTTAATAGTACGAACCCTGGAGACGATCCCACCGCACCTCAGATTCTCATCCACAAGGCGGAGGAGTGGGGCGTCGCATTCACCGATGGCGAGCATCAGCAAACGACTGCCGCGGACCGGCTCCGTTCCCTGCGCGAGAGCATGAATGCGGCCATGTCTGAGGATGATTCAGGTCCGTCACCGGCTTACATGGACGCTTCACTCGCTTTCATGTGCCTGAAGCGTCGGATCGATTTCACCGGCGGCCATGGCTTACGGTTGGTGTCGCAGTGGAGTATCGAGCCCGAACTGATGAGGCGTGGCGAGCTTCACTATCTGTTCCTCGGCATGTCGGATGACAACTCCTGCCAAATCATCGGCACCTTTCCGCTGAACCTGCCCGGGCTTCCTACCAGCGAGCAGAAAAACCACCTTGGACGAAGCTCTCAAAATTACGAGGATTTCTCCAAAAACTATGAAGGGTATGTTCAGGATGCGAAGAAGTGGCTGGAAACTTATGTGGATGAAATCACGCCGTCCATTCAGACGTTGGATGAAATGATGCGCAGCCTCGTTGCTCGTCGTTGGGAATGACCGCCGTGGATCATCCGCCGATCCGGGTGCGCGAGTCGGGTGAAAACAAGTTCCTTGCATCGGCGTCCCACCCTCGCCTTGCTTCCCGGGCGAAATCAATTTCATGCTCCACAAGAATCGCAGCCCGGGCTTGACGTCGCACCGGGATGTTGGACCCTCCCCGGGCATTGCCACAGACCGCTGACATATCATCGTTTCTCGGGGATTCCCGGTGGAAGGATCGTTTCGACGACGAGATCCTCGCCGCCGCGAATTCCCTCGTGAACAAGGTGAGCGATCTACGGATGGAGGAAACCGCGCCGGGTTCCATCAGCCTGATCGCCGGTGTGGTGAAGGAGGAAACGGAGGTGAATCTCTGGCAGTCCGGAAACGCTTGGGAGTTTGAAACGTTCTGCTCCTGCGAGATCGGGAATTTCTGCCATCACGCGGCCGCGGTCATGATGAAGGCGGCGAAGGAGCGCGACCCGTCCCGGATGCAAGGGCGCGGAGTGGCGGGGGCCGTCGCCGCCGCACTGCCGACGACGCGGGAGCTGATGAAGGATCCTCCCGAGGATCTGCCGCGAGTCCGCTTGGAGCCGCGGTTCGAGCTGCGCGTCACCCGCGAGCCGGTGGACAAGGCGACCCGTCTGCTGCTCCAGTCGTTAGGGCAGCCGAAGGTCGAGCACTGGATCACCGCCGAGGCGATGGTGAGCTACGGCGCGCATCGGAGTCCGCTGCGGTCCAGCGCGCCGGAATGGATCAGCACCATCACCCACGATGGACAACCGGCCATCCTCCAGCACGATACCGCGGCTGAAAACGCCGCCGCCCGGCAGCTCGGCGATACCGGGCTTTCCTCGCTGCAATCGAACTCCGCGTGGCGATTCCTCCTCAATCTGAAGTCGCGCGACGATGTGGCTAACAAATCGCCCGACCGCTGGTTCCCCGATCCCAGCAGGATCGCCACCGACGCCTTCTGGCACCAGTTCCGCGGTGAGATGGTCGCCCGGCTTGAATCGCTCGGATGGTCCGTCTCTGTTTCCGACAACGTCGGCCACCGCGTGCACGATGCGGACCCGGCGAAATGGGAGAGCAAGCTCTCGCCGGGTGACGGCGGCTGGTTCAGCCTTTCCGTCGGTTTCGATGTTGCAGGCGAGCGATACGATCTTTTACCGATCCTCGCCGGGCTGTTGGAAAACGATTTCCTGGAGGAGACGCTCGACCGGCCTAACAATGGACACGTTTACGCGCCGCTCCCGGATGGCGATGCGCTCAAGCTCCCCATCGGCCGCGTGCGCAGCATCCTCAACCACCTTGCCGCGCTCATCGACCCGAAATTCCCCGACAAGGCGCGCCTCCACGCGCTCGACGCCGCCTCGCTCGCCGGACTTGAAGGGATGGGCCTCGACACGCCGCCGGATTTGAAGGAACTGGCGGGAAAACTGCACGACTTTTCCGGCATCGATGCCGTGCCCGCCGCGTCCGGATTAAAGGCCACGCTGCGCGACTATCAGCTCGCCGGATTTCACTGGATGCAGTTTCTCAACCGTCACGGGTTGCACGGCATTCTCGCTGATGACATGGGCCTCGGCAAAACCCTCCAGACGCTCACCCACATCCTCACCGAGAAACAATCCGGCCATTCGCGCGGACTGCCGACGCTCGTCGTCGCGCCCACCTCGGTTGTTCCCAACTGGCGAGCCGAAGCCGCAAAATTCACGCCGGACTTGCGCGTGCTCGTCCTCAACGGTCCCGAGCGCAAAAAATATTACCGCTCCATCCCGCATGCCGATCTCGTTCTAACCTCCTTCGCCCTGCTCCAGCGCGACATCGACAAACTCGCCGCCACCCCGTTCCACCTCGTGGTGCTGGACGAGGCGCAGTACATCAAGAACCCGCGTTCGAAGATGGCGCAGGCCGCTTGCAAGCTCGATTCCCGCCACCGGCTTTGCCTATCAGGAACACCCATCGAGAACCACCTCGGCGAGCTATGGAGCCTGATGCATTTCCTCGTTCCCGGCTTTCTCGGCAGTGAAGACACCTTCAACAAACGCTTCCGCACGCCCATCGAAAAAGACGGCGACGCCGAGCGCAACGCGGTGCTCAAGGCGCGCGTCGCCCCGCTCATCCTGCGCCGGACCAAGGACCAGGTGGCCAAGGAACTCCCGCCGAAAACCGAGCTCGTTCATCTCATCGAACTCAACACCGGCCAGAAGGACCTTTACGAAACAGTTAGGGCCACGATGAACAAGCGCGTCCGCGAAGCCATCGCCGCGCGCGGCATCGAGCAATCGCAGATCGTCTTCCTCGACGCCCTGCTCAAGCTCCGCCAGATCTGCTGCCACCCGCAGCTCCTGCCCGAGGACTACCCGCACGGCGTGCTCGAATCCGCGAAACTCGATTTTTTGACCGAATTGTTAGCCGTGCTCATCGAGGAAGGCCGCCGCATCCTGCTGTTCTCCCAGTTCACCTCCATGCTCTCTCTGATCGAGGCGCATCTGGTGAAGGAAAAGATTCCCTATCTGAAACTCACCGGCGCCTCCAAGGACCGCGGCAAGCTCGTCGAGGATTTCCAGAACGGCAAAGCCCCCGTCTTCCTCATCTCCCTCAAAGCGGGCGGCACCGGCCTCAATCTCACCGCCGCCGACACCGTCATCCACTACGACCCCTGGTGGAACCCCGCCGCCGAGGCCCAAGCGACGGACCGCGCCTACCGCATCGGCCAGAACAACCCGGTCTTCGTCCACAAACTTCTCTGCCAGGAAACGGTCGAGGAGCGCATTCACAAAATGCAGCAGGAAAAGGGAAAACTCGCTGCCGGCATTCTTGCGGATGCGGATATTTCAAATCGCCTAAGCCCGGAAATGGTGCGGACTTTACTCGATGGGTGACATCCCCGTTTCGGTTTTGTAACTCAATCCGCATTCCTTACATCCGGACTCGAAGCTGAGGCCACCCAACAGTTATTTCATCTCGAACCATGAAAAGAATGTCCACCCACACCAAGCCCGTCCATGTCTGGGACCGGAAGCAACTCTCGCTCCTCGGTACGATCTCGGACGGCGAACTTGCCAAGCGCATCGGCATCGAAAGGTCCGCTGTCTTCCTCAAACGCAATTCCTTGGGTATCGCCCCTTCGCGACCAAAGCGCACGTTGAGCTGGACGCCTCAGGAACTCGCGCTGCTCGGCAAAGAATCCGACGAGGAGGTCGCACGCTTGCTCAAGATTTCCCGCAAGTCGGTCATTAAAAAGCGCCAGGACCTTGGCATCAAATGCCACGCGAAAAGTTCCAAACTGTGGCATACTTGGACTGACCCGGAAATCGATATGCTCGGTAAACAGATGGACCACGAAATCGCACAAAAAATCGGCATCGGCACGATGTGCGTCACCAACAAGCGGAAGCTGTTGAGAATTCCTTGCTTCATCCAACGGACGAGCACCAATCGCCCCAGCCGTTCGCTTGCTGACTGGACGCCCCAGGACATCGCAGTGCTGGGCACGATTGGCGACGCGGCTGCCGCAGAACTGCTCGGACTGGGTGCCAACACGGTCCGCCTCAAGCGCATATCCCTTGGCATCCCGCCCTGCGGAGTGCGCCGCCGAAGCGTTGGCATCTGGACTCCCGAAGTGTTGGAGCGACTCGGCAAGGAATCATCCGGAGCCATCGCGCGGGACATCGGGGTCTCTCGTTCGCGCGTGCATCAGAAACGCGAGGAACTCGGCATCCCGCCCTTGACCGTCAGGAAACGCCGGGATTCGCCGCACGCTTGATTCATTCTTCATCAACCGCGTGACCGGATTCCTTTCGCCACGCCTATGCCAAACAAGCTCGACCCAGCCAGACCTCGGGAGCTGATGGGTTGTCGCGGCAGGTAAAACTTGGATGCCCGTAGTTGAAATTTTCAAGAGACGGCGATTTGTAACGATTCCGGGAGTTTCGTAATCGTTTTGGGAGGTTTTCGCCTACCTTCAATCCGAAACCGGTGACGAACTCCTTGTTGGGTAAGTTACCTCAGAATAGGCCGCGTCTTCAGGACCGGTGGCGTGGCCATCCCATCACCATGGCTTTCCGGGCGCGAACTCCGCTTCCGTGTCATCCCTGACCCATCCATTCGGAAGATACGTGACCTCGGCGGGATACCACGTGCAGACAAGGTGCTCACCCAGCAGTTGGCCGACATCGAACTGATCGCAGCGATTCCTCATTTCGCGTGCCAAGCCGAGGAATGCCGTGGCACGATCCGGATACACTCGCCAGCCATGCTCGTCCCAATCGTGCGGCACCGGTCCGTCCCAGCGATCGTTTTGATAGAGGCACCAGCCCTTGACCGTCACGGTTTGACCTTCGGGAGGTGGATGGAGACGCGGGATGTTCATGAATGAGGAAATCTGTTTAAGCTCACGCTCTTCAAGTTCCGGGGCGATGGTTGGATCAAAGTAATTTGACCAATTCCTCACTCACGTCGTCCGGAATTTCGGTGCGGGCGATGATTTCCGGCCAGAGATCGAGAGGTGGTGCGGCGATGAGCGTTGCATCGAGTTGAACGTGCTGGAGATCGTCGCTGAGGTAGGTCCGCCGACCGCAGTGTTGCGCCTGGCAACTTTGCCGGATGCCAGGGGCGCAGTTTTTCCATGAGCAGATGCGGCAGATGTATTCGCCTCGCGGATTGCAGAGAAACACGTCGGTGCCGCAACCGTCGCCGGTCTGCATCGTTTTGCCGAGCAAGCGCCGCGTGAGGCGGGCGAGCACTTCGAGTGGCATCCCGTCGTCGACCAGGAGGAGGAGATCGACGTCCTTGGGGATGGCCTTGGAAGTGGTTAGCGGCCCTAACAGCACAATGCGCCGGACGCCGGGCAGATGGCGGGAGTCCTTCACGAAGTCGAGCACGGCGCGGAGGAGGTCGGAGCGTTTGTCAGGCAGCGGCGGCGCTTCGAAGATGTCGCGGCCCCACTCCGGCAAGATGTTTTCATCCCGGAGCCACTGCACGATGCGCTCGCGCTTGCGGCGGGTCTCGAACCATTCCCAGCGGTGCTTCAGTTCGACGTTGCCGCCGCCCAACACGATGTCCTTGAAACGCCGGAATGCTCCTTTGCCTCGAATGGCTTGCTCCAGTTGGGTGCGTGGCGGGCCGGCCGGTAGAGAATCCACGAATTCGTCGAGTGCACCGTAGGACAAATCCTCGAACAAGTCGGAGGGAAGGTCAGTGTGGTTCGTGCTGGCTAACAAAGCATCGGTTTCATCGTCGTCTTCCGGGTTGATGATTTCACCGGTAGTTAGATCGAGGAAGGAAATGCATGGCTCGTCAGACAAATCCGGATCGACTGCGGCGAGAAATTCGAATGCAGCTTCGAGTTCCGGGATGCCGAGGCGCAGTTTGATGGGCGTCGGTTTCATGGCTTGCTCTCCGGATTGCGGGCCCTCGTCCTTGAGCATTCGCTGCCCGATGAGGTCCCAGCATTCCGACTGATGTAGAAAATCGTCATCGGCGTTGGCAAGCAGCCATGCGTCAGGATCGTCGATGATTTCCCCGTCAATAACGGTAACCCGGCGTTTCGAACGCCGCTGTTTGCCGCCGACGATGAAGTTATCCCATACATAGTGGCCTCGTTCGTCGGTGTGATACTTCACCCGCTTGCGGTTTTTCTTTCCCTTCTTCGGCATCGGCTTTGGTTCGTATGAGTTTCGCCCGCCAGTGTTTTGTCAACGTGCCGGAAGGCCGGAAGCCGCGCGTCACTCACAATCCTTATGGAACATTCCGTAATCGGTTTCAATCCACTCTTCGGCCTCCTTGTCGATCCAGCCTCCACAAGCAGCGCAGGTGTTCCATTGATCGAGGATTGGACAAGGCGGCCATTGTGGAACTCTGACATCACGCAGGATGTCAGGAGTTGCCATCATATAACAGGTGCCGGGCAGACGTTGCATGCCCCACCCGCTGAAATGGCGCATCAGTGCTTCCTTGTCCTCGTCCGGGGAATTCCAAGGAAGGTCGCGAACTTCGTCGTCGAAATCATCATAACCATGGGGCAGGTGTTGGAGCGGTGTGGCGTCCAGCAGTACCAGCCCGATCCGCGGGTCAGCCATGGCGCGGACGAGTTCCCGCATCACCTCGCGCCCCAAGTTCATGCGGCGGAACGGCGGCCGCAGGGCGATGAAGTGCACGCAGAGGAGTCCTGATGCGGGATCCAGGAACCGTGGGATCGGCTCGCGAAATTCCTGCCGGTCATGATCGATGATTTCCTCATACACAGCGCAACTCCTGGCTTCGGAATCCCAGAGTTCAAAAAATGCGGCATCGGATGCGGGCTCATCCGCGAAGAGATAGTGCGCGTCCACCATGCCGACCGTCTGGTCGCCCATTTCGATCCGGCCCTCGATCTCCAGCAAGCACTCGGCGAACCTCGGATCCGGTTCCTCGCCCTAGTCCAGTCGCTTGATCCTCCAGTGTATCCGCAGGTTTGCCATGCGCCGACGCTATCGGCTCCGCTTGATGGTTCAAGCCCAAGCACCACCGTGTGATCGTTGTCCACAAGCTCCTTTGTCAGGAAACCGTCGAGGAGCGCATCCACAAGCTCCAACAGGAAAAAGGCAAACTCGCCGCCGGCATCCTGGCGGATGCGGACATTTCCAGCAAACTGGATGCCGCCATGATCCACTCGCTGCTGAATCTGTGACCGTTTCGGCTGAAATCGGTTTCCGCAGGGCGGGCCAGCCCATGGTTAGACCCGCAGGAAGATCTTCCGTATGAAGAGAAACCGGCAGACCAGGACGGCGAACGCCAGCGCCAGAAGGGCCGTAGTCAAATCGCCGAGGCCCGGACTGACGCGATCCAAGCCGGTATGGATCTCGCCACCTACCAGGCATTTCGCGATGGCTTCCAGTTTCACGAAATGCACGATCAGATAGATCGTGATGGCGTTCATGCCGATCCAGACAAACGGCTGGCACCAGCACCGCCGCTGCCGGATGTCGATCACGTGATAGAGCCACGCCAGCAACAGCGAGCTGATCCCGGCGGTGAGGAGCACGAACGACGAGGTCCAGAGTTTTTTGATGATCGGAAACTGCAAGTGCCAGAGCAGCCCGAGGGCAACTCCGGCACAGCCCCATCCGATCAGCAGCCGGACTTTCCGGGCGGGTTCCACGGAGGGATTCCGGAGCAGCATTCCTGCAAACACGCCGAGCAGGCTGGTAGTGATCGCCGGCAGCGTGCTAAGCAGTCCCTCCGGATCGTGGTCGCCGTCCCATTTTCGAAACGGCAAAAACATCTTGTCGATCCAGTTGGTGAGATTGTGGCCTTCCGCGAAGTCGCCCGCGCCGAATCCCGGAACCGGGATGAACGTGAGCATCGCCCAATAGCCGGCCAGCAACGCGACGGTGAGCGCAACCATCCGGCGCGGACTCATCCAGACAAAGGCCAGGCCGGCCGCGCAGAAGCACAAGGCGAGCCGCTGCAGCACCCCTAACAATCGGATGTGATCTATCCCTCCGCCGATGCCCCCGTAAACCCAGATGCCGAGCAGATAAAGAACGACGCTCCGCCTGATGAGCTTCCGGGTGGTGGCCGGCCTGCCTTCGGTCGAAATCGATTTTGAAAGTGAAAACACCAGCGAAACGCCGACGATGAACGCGAACAGAGGGAAAATCAGATCATAGAAATGGAACCCGGCCCACGGTGCGTGCTGCAGGCGATCGTTCAGCGACGGAGTCATCGGAAACATCTCCGACAAGGCCTCGAACACCTCCTCCATGCCCACGATGAAAAACATGTCCAGACCCCGCAGCACATCGACCGACATGAGGGGCTGAGTCCATGGCGGAAGTTCAAGCGTGGAAGTTTCGGCCCGGCTGGGGATTGGCTCGAACACGTCGGAGGAACTGTCAGCCATTCACGGAATCTGAAATCGACGACTCGGGAGGGCAAGGAAAACTCCCGTCGCTGGGATCTTCAATCGCCATGATGCAGCGACGGTTCGGAATTCATCGGCAAGCTCCAACAGGAAAAGGGCGAACCCGCCGCCCACATCCTCGCGGATGCGGACATTTCCAGCAAGCTCGACGCCGGAATGGTGCGGGCGTTATTGAATCCGTGATCGTTCGGCTTCAGGAATCACGCGGTGTCATCGCAAACCACCGCATCCGGCCCGGCCGCCATTCGTTGCTGAACGCGTGGAGCGTGCGGAGCAGATAGCACCGGTAAACCAACCCATGCGGCCAGATGTAGTCCTTGAGCTCGCGGTCGCGGCTCCAGATTTCCTCGATCTCATGGCTGTGGGAAAACCGGCGGGAGAGGGTGTCGGCGATCTGCCGGTCGATGAAATCATGGACTTCTACCAGAATGTGGCAGTTTTTCAGGGCGGCGGTTCGGTCCGGGTCAAGCAGGGCGTTTTCGGCTCCTTCCACATCCATGATGACCAGCGTTGGGCCCGCAGGTGGAAGGACGCGGGCGAGATCGTCCGGTTCGCACATTCCTTCGATCCGGACGCGGGACTGCAGTCCGTTCAGTTCGATCAGCTCGCTGATGAGTTCGCGGCCCGCCGGTTCGGTTTCAAACGCGATGACCTGGGATTCGGGCCACGCCAGCGCGCAGCCGATCGCATAATACCCCTCAGCCGCGCCCACATCGACGATTGTTGCGAAGTGAAGGCGGCGCCAGCGTTCGATGATGCCGCGGAGTTCCATTTCATAAGTTCCGATCCATTTCGGCGAATTGGCGCTGCAAACACTGGTGGTGATATAGCGCATTCCGGCGAACGCTCCTCCTTGGATGCGACCCTCTCGTCGCAGCGATTCGAGGTAGCGCTCGCACAGTGGACGGGGTTGGATCTTGCGGGGGACAATATGTCGGGCGAGGCCGACCATTCGATCCATCACGGGTGGATTCATGGCACGCATTGGGGGGTGGAGGGGACGCGCCGGGATCGGGCGCGTGCGATCCGGGGGGAGATCCGCGAAAACCAAACGACCGCGAAACTACATAATTCTCCTCCCGTGCCAATGAAATTTCAGTCCGTGGATTCCGCTCGTGCCGCACGAGATTGATACTGAGTGAATTCGCACGATTGGAAGGCGGTCAATCTGGCGGTTTTTCCAGCCGCAGTTGGGGAGCGAGGGTTTTCAAGAGGCGTTCCCGGATGGTGATGACGTGCCGGCCGGGGCGAGAAGGGCGGCTTCGTCGCGGAGCGGTAGAGTGCGGTTTCGGTGCTCCTTCCAGTTGTTCTTACTGGTCCGGGAAAGGGATGGCCGATCGTTCTGACCATCCGGCGCGCGTGCTATCACCGACAGCAACCGGACTGGCCGGAGTCCCGTCACAAACTCGACGGCGGGCCGGATCTATCACTTGTCTCTGCAGCTCACGCCGGGTGAGTGGGCGAACCACCCGAGAGCCTGCCGGAAAAGTTTGAGGCAGGGGCCGTGTGGATCGGAATGTTATTCTGCTGGAATTGACGTCAGAACGGGCATCCGTGGGCTTTGACATTTTCGATCGGAACGCATTGGCTGGGTGCCAATGAAACCTCTTGATAGCGCGAAAGCGAAAACCAAGGACAAGCCATCTGCCGCATACAGCATCGGCATGGGATTCGTCACCGCGGGGATGATCATCCTTCCCCTGATCTACATCGCATTCACCGCCCTAGTTTGCTGGTCCGTCTATTTCTTTGCGACCCATTATTTCGTGGAAATCTGGGACTGGTCGATCGGACACTCGAAATACACCATCCTCGTCAAAACCGTTTGCTCGATCACTCCGCTTCTGGTGGGGGCGGCGATAGCCGTCGCCATGGTGAAGCCATTGTTCGCGCGGCGCGGCACGAAGATGCAGCCCATCGTGTTGCAACCTGATGTGGAACCCCGCGTCCACGCGATGGTCCAGGACGTCTGCCGCCGTGTCGGCGCTCCTACCCCGAAGCGCATCGAAATCAACTGCGATCTCAACGCATCCGCAGGCTTCAACCACGGATGGCGCGGTTTTTTCAAAAACGAGCTGATCCTGACGATCGGCATGCCTTTGGCTGCCGGACTAACGGAGCAGCAGCTCGCCGGTGTCATCGCCCATGAGTTCGGCCACTTCAGACAAGGGGCCGGAATGCGCCTCAGCTACCTGATCCGCAGCGTGAACTTCTGGTTCGCCCGAGTGGTTTACGAACGGGATGCATGGGACGAAAGCCTCGCGGAAATCGGTCAGAGCGAGAGTATCTGGATCACCCTGATGGCCGGTTGCGCGAGGGCGGGAGTAGCCATTTCGCGCGGCATACTCTGGCTGTTGATGATGGCGGGCCATGGCATCAGCGGCTTCCTGATGAGGCAGATGGAGTATGATGCGGACAAATGGGAGGCCCGCATCGCTGGCAGTGAATCCCTTGAAGCAACCTTGTTGCGGTTCAATTCACTGGGCCACGTTCTCGAAAACATCCATCTGGAAATGCGGCGGAGCTGGCGCAACCAGTTCCAACTTCCCGACAACCTGCCCCTGCTGATGGAATATCGCGCCAATTGTCTTGATCCGGAGAAACGCGCTTCTATCGAAAATCGTGCCGGTCTCTCAAAATCCGGTTTTTTCGACACCCACCCATCCGTCGCGGAACGGATCCGGTTCGCCCGCCGGCTCGCGGAACCCGGCGTGATGGCCAATCATTCACCGGCGCGTGACCTGTTTGACAACTTCGAAGGTGTCGGCCGCCTGGTCACCATGGCTCATTATGACGACGACCTGAATGTGCCGGTGACGCCGGATTTTCTCATCCCGGTTGCCAGGTTCATCGAAGGGCCTGTCAAATCCGACGTGCCTACCAAGTCCGGACAATCACGGAACGTCGGCTGATTGGACATTCCATATTTTCGGGACGCCGATTCTGGCCGAAAATGGATTTCCGTTAGGAGAAGTTGAGCGCGTCCATGTCGAAGACGACGGTGACGTCTTCGGGGAGGCTGGTTTTTGCGAGGATTTGCTGGACGTGGTTCGTCAGAGGCCGGGCGCGGTGGGAGCGGAGGGTGATCTGGAAGCGGAACTGGCCGTGGGAACGGATGAGCGGGGAGGGCAGGACCTCGCCGAGGGTGATGCCGTTAGGAAGATTTTCCGCGAGGCGGAGGTGGAGGGTTTGCAGGGTGAATTCGGCGCGGCGCTCGTGGTTGGAGCGGCTGGTGAGGACGGCGCAGTGAGCGTAGGGAGGGAACGAGAACTGGCGGCGGAATTCCATTTCCTGCTCGGAGAACCCGTCGAAGTCGTGCTTGCGGGCGTATTGGATGGATGGCGAGTGCGGGGTGAAGGTTTGCACGATGACCTCGCCTTCGAGATCGCCGCGGCCGGCGCGGCCGGCGACCTGGGTGATGAGTTGGAACGTGCGCTCGCCGGCACGGAAATCCGGGACGTGCAGGCCGAGGTCGGCGTTGAGGATGCCGACGAGGGTGACGTTGGGGAAATGCAGGCCCTTGGCGATCATCTGGGTACCTATCAGAATGTCGATCTTGTGGGCCTTGAAGGCGGAGAGCGTGTCGCGCAGGGCGTTTTTCCGGCGCATGGCGTCAGCATCGATGCGGGCGAATTTCGCTTTCGGCAGAACTTTGGCCAACACCTCTTCCACCTTCTGCGTGCCGTAGCCTTGCAAGATGATAGCCGGGCTTTTGCACTCCGGGCACTTGCGGGGGACGATGGCCTGGTGGCCGCAGACGTGGCAGACGAGGCGCTCGTCGGTGCGGTGATAGGTGAGGGCGACGGCGCAATGCGGGCACTGGCAGACGTGGCCGCAGGACGGGCATTGGAGGGAACGGGCGAATCCGCGGCGGTTGAGGAAGAGGATGGATTGCTCGCCTTTTTCCAAGCGTTGTTCGAGGGCAAGGCGGAGTTTGTCGGATAGAATGGCGGGGCCGCCCTTGTGTTTGGTTTGTTCGAGGCGCATGTCCACGACTCTGACGAGCGGCATGGAGGCTCCGTCGGCGCGTTCGTTAAGGCGGAGGAGTTCGTATTTGCCGGTTTCGGTATTGTGCCACGATTCGAGCGAAGGGGTGGCGGATCCTAACACGATGGCGCAGGGCTCGAAGGCCGCGCGCAGGACGGCGACGTCGCGGCCGTGGTAGCGCGGGACGTTTTCCTGCTTGTAGGTGTTTTCGTGTTCCTCATCGACGAGGATGAGCCCGAGATCCGGTAGCGGGGCGAAAACGGCGGAGCGCGCGCCGATGACGATGCGGGCGGTGCCCTTGCGGATGCGGTGCCATTCGTCGAAGCGCTCGCCTTGTGATAGATTCGAGTGCAGCACGGCCACCTGGTCGCGCATGGCGGCGAAGCGGGATTTGAAACGGCGGACGGTCTGGGGGGTGAGGGAAATTTCCGGGACGAGGACGAGCACGGTTTTCCCGAGATCCAGCGCACGCTGGGCGGCTTGCAGATAGACTTCGGTTTTACCGGAACCGGTGACGCCTAGCAGAAGGATGGGCTTGGCGGACTTCGGATCGGCGACTGCGGCGAGCACGGAATCGAGCGCGGCGGCCTGGCCGGCGTTGAGGGCGAGCGGTTTTGACTCGATGAACTCCTCAAGGTTGTCGGCGTCGGGATCGCGGCGGACTTCTTCGGCGTCGAGGCGGAGGAGGCCGGCTTTTTCCATGGCCTTGAGCGCGGCGGCATTGCCCTCGCCGAGGTCGGCGACGGGGAGGCGCATTTCGGGAGCGTGGGCTAACCGCGAGAGGATGGCGAACTGGCGGGGGGCGCGTTTTTCCAGTTTCGCGAGAGCGGCGGGGTCGGGCGCGGCGTCGAGCACGGCGACGCGGCGTGTTTTTGCGGAGTTTTCCTCGGAGCGGACACCTTCCGGCAGGACGGAGCGGATGACGGACTCGATGCTGGAGGCGTAGTAGTGGGCGATCCAATCGGCGGTGCGGAGGAGGACGGGGGTGATGAGCGGCTCGGGATCGATGAGGGATTCGAGCTCACGGAGGGCGAAATCCGCCTGCTCGGGCTCGACGACGGAGAGCACGGTGCCGGTGGCGGATTTCCGGCGGAGCGGGATGCGCACGCGGCAGCCCGCGAGCACGTTGAGACCTGCCGGGATGGCGTAGTCGAAGACGAGTTCGGAGGGTCCGTCGATGAGGACGCGGGCGTTCACTTGGGGGAGGGTGAAGGCGGGATGGCGGGGGGGGAAGAGTTTTCGTCGGACGCTGGC
>JBDSNC010000283.1:0-26100 GCA_039915545.1 Luteolibacter sp. | reverse complement strand
TTTGAAGATTTTCGGCCGCAAAGAGGCGCAAAAGGACGCAAAAATAGAGAGGTGGTTTCCCGTTTTTCGCCTTTTTGCGGCTGAATCCCTCAGGGATTTTCTGAAACCCGGGCGATTCCGCGAGATTTCCTCTTGATACGCCCCGCCTCACCCCCTAGGCAAGGGGCCTACCAATCATGGGACAACAACAGAAAAAGATCATCAAACGCCGTCGCCGCGCCGACTATTTGAAGCGCAAGGCAGCACAGGCGAAACTCGGCGGCCTCGCAAAGAAGCCAGCCGTTAAGAAAACCGACGCCGATAAAAAGGCTCCTGCTGCCAAGAAAGCTGCTGCGAAAAAGGCTCCTGCGAAGAAGGTTGCCAAGAAAGTCGCCGATGAGGCTGCTGTCGATACCGCCCCTGTCGAGGCTGTCGAAGCTGCTGCTCCGGAAGCGACCGAAGCTGCGGATTCCTGAGATCCGACGGTTTCGTCACAACGAAATTTCCACGAGCCGCCCTGTGACCAGGGTGGCTCGTTTCGTTTGAAGCATGCGGTTGACGCGACGGGCGGGGGAATGCAGGTTCCCGCCATGCAAGCGGCGGTGAATTACAAGATCGGCAACGAAAAGCTGGTGAAAGTGCTCGAAGGCGCGTCCTCGCACTTGCGGAGCCTGCTCGACCGCCAAGGCCGACCCGACGGTGCGCTGCGGATCGCGGTGGTGGGCGGCGGATGTTCCGGCCTGCAATATAAGATGGACCTTTGCGACGGTCCGCGCGACCGCGACATCCTGGTGCCGAGCAACGGGGTGAATGTGGTGATCGACCCGAAAAGCGCGCTTTTCGTCAGTGGCAGCGAGCTGGATTTCTCCGACGATCTCCAGCAGGGGGGCTTCAAGGTGAGCAACCCGAACGCGGTGGTCACTTGCTCCTGTGGCGAAAGTTTTGCCGCTTGAGGGGATGGTCGTTGATTTTTTCGGAAAATCCCGGACGTTCAAAGGCACATGAAATTTCCGAGGTTCCTGATCGTTTCGGGTTTTTCCGCTCTCGGGTGGACGTCCGCAGGTGTTCCGCCGACGATCGCGGAAGCCGTGGTGGAAGCGCCGGCGAAACCGGTCGAGTGGCTGATCAGGGAACTGGCGGACGAAAATTTCCGCACCCGCGAGGAAGCGACGCGGAAAATCTGGGACATCGGTGAGTCCGCGCTGCCCGCCCTCCAGGAAGCGGCGAACGGCAGCGACCCGGAGCAGGCGTTCCGCGCCCGCGAACTGATCCGGAAAATCCAGCTTTCCATCACCCCGGAGACGGACGCGGAAGTGATCGGCCTGATCGAGCGTTACGCCAAGGCCGCGCCGAACGAGAAGGTGAACCTGCTCAACCTGATGTCGAAAAAGCGGGCGTGGCGGCAGGTGCTCAAACTTTACGCTACGGACAAGAGCCCCGAACTTCGCTCCCGTTTTCAAGACGCCGCCAAGGAGGTGGCCATCCACGCGGCGCGCGAATGCCTGCTGGAGGGAAATCCCGGTAGCGCGCGCGATTATCTCGAAATGGCTCCTGCTGACGCAGCCGGACTGATGGCGCTGGCGGAATTCCACCGCAGCCAGGGGAGTTTGGACGCGGAACTGAAGCGCGCCCAAGCGGTCAAAGGCCGGAACTCGGAAGCCTGGCAGCTCGCATTGCATCGGGCGGCGGGGGACTTGGAAGCGTCGAGAGATGCCGCCACGGCCGCAGGCGAACCGCGGATCAGCGCGGCGATGTCGGTTTTGCTCGGAGATCCGCTGCCATGGCTGAGGACGGATCAGGCGGGAAATCGTGATGGTGCCGTTCGGAAAATTTACACCGCGCTGGCGATCAAGCGCTGGCAGGGCAGGGAGCTCCGGCCCGCCGAAATGGAGGCGCTTTCCCGCGTGATGGGAAATCACAACGAAGGTGAGCGCGAGAATGGGGTAAACGCGCTGTTCCTATTGGGCCAAACCGGTCTCGCCGAGGAGGCAATGGTGAAAAACTCGGCGTTTGCGGCCTTCAAGTATTTCGAATCGCTCGAACGCATACCGGAAGCGCTCAAGGCCCTCAATCTCGATCCGGAAAAGCCGGACTACACGGCTTGGGTGGCGAAGCGCATCGAGCATCTCGCGAAGGACGATGCTGACGACGAGCACGACGTTTCCGCCGACACCGAGCAGCTGGTGGCGATGGCGAATTTCCTAGAACGCCGCGGACTCACTGCGGAAGCGGACGCCGCTTATATCAAGCCACTGCTGGATCTGGCAAAAAAGGACGCGGGCATTTTCACGGATTTCCTGAGGCAGCTTTTTGGCGATCAGGACAGCACGAGCGGTGCGCCGCTGCTGGCGAAGAAAATCGGCTTCGAGTGGGCGGGCGAGGACGCCGGGCGCTGGTCGGAACTCGTCACCGCCGGATTTGGCGAGGAGGATGAAACTGCGGCGTGGTGGGCGTGGATGCCGGAGCTGGACGCGGCGGCAAGCCGGATTGAGCGCTTCGACGCGATGCTCGCCTTGTTCGACATTGGTGCCGACCCCAAACGACTGCGGGCGAAGTGGCTGGCGCTCGCCTGGGACGCCGTCAAACGCACCCCGGCGGAAAGACAGGCAGTGCTCATCAAGCGCATTTCCTTCATCACTACCCAGCTTTCCGCGAAGTCCGGCAACGCCGAGCAGGGGCTCCGGGCGTGGGACCAGCTCCCGGAAAGCGGCCGCGGCGAGATTTTCTGGGGCTCTCACATCCTCAATCTATCCGCCAAGGACCGCTGGAACGACGCGGCCGCGATTTTCCTCAAACAGATTGCCAGAGTCACCGAGCTCAAACAGGAGCCGCGTCCGGATTGTTATGCCTACGTCGCTGCCTGCCTCCGCCAGGCGGGGCGTCCGGCGGAAGCCGTGGCCTACGACGTCTGGGCGGACAAGCTCGCGCTCGGCAATACCGAGGCCACCATCCAGATCGGCCATGCCTACGCCTACGGCCGCGACTACAAGCGCGCCGAGGAATGGTGGACCCGCGCCATCCGCGAGTGCGATCCGGATTCATCGGAGTTTGTTGGCAGCCTGCAGTTGATCACGGACTCGCTGTTGGAGAACTGCCAGTGGAAAACCGCGGCAGCAATGTGTGAGGTCATCGCGCAGACTTACGCCTCTTCCGACTACGCCAGCCTTCCCGCCGTCGGCCTGCTCCGGCAGCGGATGCAGGCGGACATGGCACGTGCGCTCGCCAATTTGAAAAACGACAGGCCCGGCTCCATCGCCCTTCTGGAAAAGTGCCACCGCCTGTTTCCCAGCGACGGCTCTCTGGCTGATAGTTTTTTCCCCTCTCTCCGCAAGGCAGGGCTGATCGAGGAGCACAACAAGTGGTTCAACATCTCGTGGGACCTCATGGCGGACGTCCTCAAACGCTATCCCGCGTCAGACAATACCTACAACACCGCCGGCTGGCTCGCGTCCCGCGCCCGCCTCAAACTCGATCTAGCGGAAAATTACCTGCAAAAGGCGCTCGCCATGAATCCCGAGCAATCCGCCTATCTCGACACCATGGCTGAGATCCAGTTCGCCAGGGGAAACCGGGCCAAAGCCCTTGAATGGTCGCAACTTGCAGTGAATTTCTCCCCCCAGGACAGTCTCCTGCGCCGCCAGCACGAGCGCTTCCGGGCGGATCCTTTGCCGCGCTGAGGCGGGGCGGGGGAGTGCATTCGGACTACGCACCGCTTGACATGGGGCCTCTGGTAATGCGGGATTCCCGCCCCATGGCCAAACTTTCCATCCGTGACATCGATCTTTCCGGCAAGCGCGTTCTCATCCGCGTCGATTTCAACGTCCCTCAGGACAAAGCCACCGGTGCCATCACCAACAACCAGCGCATCGTCGCCGCCCTTCCGACCATCAAGTTCGCTCTCGAACAAGGCGCGTCCGTCGTCCTCATGTCGCACCTCGGTCGTCCGGATGGTGAGAAGATCGCGAAGTTCTCCCTCCAGCCTGTCGCCGACGAACTCTCCAAGCTGCTAGGCAAGCCGGTGAATTTCCTCAGCGACTGCGTCGGCCCGGAAGTCGAGGCCGCGTGCGCTTCTATCAAGCCCGGTGACGTCGTGCTGTTGGAAAACCTCCGTTTCCACATCGAGGAAGAAGGCAAGGCCAAGCGCGAGGACGGCACTTCCGTCAAAGCCGAGCCCGCCGCTGTCGAGGCGTTCCGCGCCAGCCTGACCAAGCTTGGTGACATCTTCGTGAACGACGCTTTCGGCACCGCGCACCGCGCGCACAGCTCGATGGTAGGCGTGGATCTCCCGCAGAAAGCCGCCGGTTTCCTGATGGAGGCGGAACTCAATGCCTTCGACGCAGTGCTCAACAATCCGAAGCGCCCGCTGCTCGCCATCCTCGGCGGTGCCAAGATCGCCGACAAGATTCCTCTCATCACCAACCTGCTCGAAAAGGCCGACAAGATCATCATCGGCGGCGGCATGGCCTACACCTTCCTCAAGGTGAACCGCGGCATGGAAATCGGTTCCTCGCTCTTCGACCAGGCTGGTGCGGAAATCGTCGCCGAGCTCGAAGCCAAGGCTAAGGAAAAAGGCGTCGAGCTGATCTTCCCTGTTGATTTCGTCTGTGCCGACAGTTTCAGCCCGGATGCCAATACCCAGCCCGCCACCGTCGAGAGCGGCATCCCCGCCGGTTGGGAAGGCCTGGACGCCGGTCCGGAGTCGATCAAACTCTATCAGGCAGCGATCCTCGCCTCCAAGACCATCGTCTGGAATGGCCCCGCCGGGGTGTTCGAGTTCGATAAATTCGCCGGTGCTACCAAGGCCATGGCGGAGGCCATCGCCACCGCGACAGAAGGCGGCGCGATCACCGTCGTCGGCGGCGGCGACACCGCTACCGCAGCGAAGAAATTCGGCGTCGATACCAAGGTCTCCCATTGCTCGACCGGCGGCGGAGCCAGTCTGGAATTCCTCGAAGGCAAGGTGCTTCCCGGCGTGGCCGCTCTCACCGAAGTCTGATTTTATAACATTTCCTCCCACCACCCATCCTAACGAATCATGAACCGCAAGCCGATCTTCGCCGCCAACTGGAAAATGAACAAGGGAGCTTCCGAGACGGAAGACTTCATCAAGAGCTTCCTCTCGAAAATCCAAGGTCAGAATTTCTCCTCGGAAATTGTGATCGCCCCTCCGTTCATTTCCCTGCCGAAACTCGCGGACCTCATCCACAACGCCACCGCCGGCCAGAACGCGCACGCCATCCAGATCGCCGCGCAGAACTGCTCGCAATATGACTCCGGCGCCTACACCGGCGAGGTCAGCGTGCTGATGCTGCGCGAGTTTTTCGTGCACTACGTCATCCTCGGCCACAGCGAGCGCCGCGCGATCTACGGTGAAACGGACGCGATCATCAACGCCAAGATCAAGAAGGCCCGTGAGGCGAACCTGAAGCCGATCTTCTGCATCGGTGAAACCCTCGCCGAGCGCGAAGCCGGAAATCTCGAAAGCGTTCTCCGCACCCAGATCACCGGCGGCCTTGATGGCGTTTCTGAAAAGGACCTTGGTGAAACCGTCATCGCTTACGAACCCGTCTGGGCCATCGGCACCGGTGTCACCGCCTCTTCGCAACAAGCCCAGGACGCGCACGCCTTCGTCCGCTCCGTCATCGCCGAACTCTACGGTGCCGACGCCGCCGCCAAGATCCGCATCCAATACGGCGGTTCCGTGAAACCCGGCAACGCCGCGGAACTCATGGCCTGCCCGGACATCGACGGCGCCCTCATCGGCGGTGCCGCGCTGGAGCCGCAGAGCTTCCTCGAAATCATCCGCAACGGCTCGGCCGACTGAGAAGAAGTTGGGAGTTGAAGGTTGAGAGTTGAGAGGCAGATTTGAACTTCATTCTCTTTTCTTCCAACACTCAACACTCAACCATAAACTCTCAACCTTCTTCCTCTCATGTCAGGCACCGCCCGCGTCATCCTTTTCGCCTTCCTTCTGCTCACCTCATGGAGCCGCGCCGAGCACGTCATCGTGACCGGCGGCCCGGCCATGCGGAAGTGGGAAAACCTCCGCGTCCCCGATGACCAGCACGACCGCTGGTGGGCGAATTTCGTCCGCGCCTCCACCCTCCGCATGGCGGAAATCCGCAAGGCCTACGGCGCGGACGCGCAGCTCGTCTGGATGGTCTACCAACCCGGCTATCAGGCCCGCGGCCGCGAGGACGGCCAGCCATACACCACCTGGATCGCGCAGGTGGCCGCCAAGAACAAGGCTACGCTCGTCTGGTTCGATGGCTCCGGAAGTTTCATCAACCAGCTCAATTCCCGCCCGCGCGGATCCGTCGAGACCTTCGATTTCTTCGGCCATTCGAACCGCTACTGCTTCCTCTTCGACTACAGCAACGAAATCATGGGCGCGTCCAAGGCATGGCTCCATGAAAAGGACTTGCCGCGCATCAAGTCGTCCATTTTCAGCCGCACCGCCTATTGCAAGAGCTGGGGCTGCCACACCGGCGAGAGCATGAGCGCCGTTTGGAAAAGCGCCACCGGCGTCGCCCTCGAAGGTGCCCGCGGCCCCACCTCCTACACCGCTGTCGGCAGTGGCACCATGCCCGTCGTCCATGGTGGCTGGGTCAGATAATCCGCCAAGCATTTGCGGGAAAACGGCGAGCAGGATCGCTTTCTCCCGTGCATTCTCAAGTCCTTCCGCACATCCTTTTCACCCTGGAAAACTCCCATGAATCTCGCCGAACTCCAAGAACTCCACTCACTGCCGTTTTTCGACCTCATCTCGCGCTCCCGGGCTGTGCACTTGGAGAATTTCCCGGAAGGAAAGATCCAGCTTTGCACGCTGCTCTCGATCAAGACCGGCGGCTGCTCCGAAGACTGCGGCTACTGCACGCAATCCGCGCGCTACCAGACGGACCTTGAAAACCAACGCCTGCTCTCGAAGGACGTCGTCATGGAAAGCGCCCGAGCCGCCCGTGAAACCGGCTCCACCCGCTTCTGCATGGGAGCCGCCTGGCGCGGCGTCCGTGGCGGGACGGAGCGTTTCAATCAAGTGTTGGATATCGTGAAAGATGTTTCCTCCCTCGGTATGGAAGTCTGCGTCACCTTGGGCGAGCTCGGCCCGGACGAAGCCGTCGCCCTCCGCGAGGCCGGCGTCACCGCCTACAATCACAACCTCGACACTTCGCCCGAGCACTATCCGAACATCGTCACCACCCACACCTACGAAGACCGTCTCCGCACGATCCGCAACGTGCAGGACGCCGGCATGTCCGTTTGTTGTGGTGGCATCCTCGGCATCAGCGAGACCATCACCGACCGCCTGCGCCTGCTCGAAGTCATTTCCACCTTCAATCCGCAGCCCGAGAGCGTGCCGATCAACTCGCTCATGCCCATGCCCGGCACCCCGATGGCGGAGAACCCGCAGGTCGATCCTTTCGACCTCGTCCGCATGATTGCCTGCGCCCGCATCGCCGTTCCCGGAGCCAAAGTCCGCCTCTCCGCCGGCCGCACCCGTCTTTCCGATGAAACCCAGGCGCTCTGCTTCTACGCCGGAGCGAATTCGATCTTCTACGGTGAAAAACTCCTCACCGCCGAGAACCCCGGCGCGGAAAAGGACATGGCGCTCCTGAAAAAACTCGGCCTCGAAACCCTCGAACCGTTCCCCGCCATGCAAGCTCCCGGTATCGACTCCGCGCTCCCCGCGAATCCTGCGGTCTGCGAGCATGCCGGATGTTGCGCCTGACGCCCGTTTCCCCTGACACTACGGGCGAAATTTGCAAAAACCCGTTCTGGACAGCTTTGCGGGGTGTGCCTAGTTTTCCCGCCTTTCCACCATACATCATGATCCGCAAACTCATTCCTGGCGCACTGGCCCTCGGTCTCATCGCCTCCACATCCGCCCAGACGCCAGCCGCTGAAGCTCCTGCCAAGCAGGAAGCCGCCACCCCGGCCATCGAAGTGCCTGCCAAGCCGAAGCTCGATCCCGCTGTCATCAAGACCGATTCGTCCTACGCCCTCGGCTTCCGCACCGGTGGCAGTTTCGCCCAGCAGTTCGGTAAATTCGGTGTCAGCGCCGCCGATCTCGACAGCGAGAATTTCATCAAGGGCTTCATGGCCGCTCTCAAGGGCGACAAGCCGGAACTCGCCGAAGCCAAGCTGCAAGCCGCCATGGAAGCCCTCGGCGAACTGCTTCAAGGCCGCGAAAAGGAATCCGCTGCCAAGAACCTCGAGGATGGCAAAAAATTCCTCGAAACCAACGGCAAGCGCAAGGAAGTCACCACCACCAAGAGCGGCCTCCAGTATGAAGTGCTCGCCAAGGGCGGTGAGGAAAAATACGTCGCTCCGAAGGAAGGCGACAAGGATGCCGCTGAAAAGCAGTTCATGGTGAACTACAAGGGCACGCTCATCAGCGGCAAGCAGTTCGACGCTTCTCCTGAAGGTCAGCCGGTTCCGATGACGCTCCAAGTCGTCGAAGGTTTCAAGGAAGCCCTCACCACGATGCCCGTCGGTGCCAAGTGGAAGCTCTTCATGCCGAGCAACCTTGCCTACGGTGAAGAGCGCCGCAGCGCGGACATCGCACCAAACAGCGTGCTGATTTTCGAACTCGAACTCCTCAAGATCCAGGACGCACCAGCCGCTCCTGAAGGCGGCGGAATGCCGTTCCCGATGCCACAAGGCGGCCCTGGTGGCCCGGAAGGCGCTCCTGAAGGTGCTCCAGAAGGACAATAAGATTCCAACCGGTAAACGGTTTTAGCAAAAGGCTGCCGGTTCGTTCCGGCAGCCTTTTTTAATCCGCCCGCATGAGGTTCGTGTTCCGATAGGTTCTCCGAGGCGCTTCCCGTACAAGAAAAAACCGATGGTTGGAGCCATCGGTTTTTTTGAAATCACGTGAACCGGTTACTGGTTCTTGCTCTTGGGACCTACCGGCATCTTCGGAATCTTCATCATTTTTCCGTCCATCAGGATCATGTCGGTTTCGCCCATCTTGGCCGAGGTGCCGTCTTTTTTCATGACGGTGCCGTCCATCATCACCTTGCTGCCGTCTTCGAGAGACATTTCCTTTTCCATCGGAGTGGTCTTCCCGTTGCGAACCACCATCATCACTCCATCTTTTAGGATGAGGTGTTCCTTTTTGTCCATTTTGCCGCTCATGAGGACCATGTCGTCCTCACCCATTTTCATGACGGTCGCGTCCTTGAGGACGATGGTGCCGTCCACCATGACCTTGGTGCCGTTTTCCATGGTGGCATCTTCCATCATCGGGGTGGTTTTGCCGTCCTTCATCATCATCATTTTGCCGTCCTTCATCATGACGCAGTCCTGTTTCATGGCCATGCCGTCTTCAGGCATCTTGGACGGGTTGCCCTTCAGTCCTTCCTCGAGGGAATAGGCAGTGGTGCAGAAGGCGAGGCCGAGACAGGCAGTGGCGAGTGTGGTTTTTACAAGTTTCATAATTCGTTGGTTTTAGGTTGAGCTGCTCAGTGTTGCAGCGGTGATGCCAAAGGTTCGGTTCCTCAAAAAACACGCCTGACCCTAGCGGTTGCAGATTTCCACTTACGGGAGCGGGGCGGGATCCGGGCGGCTCGTGTTGCATAAAGCGGTGGGAAATTGCATTATGCAGAAGTGGCACAATCTCAGTCCTCTCCGCCGCAGGACTCTCTCAGTGTGAGGCCGGTTGCGACAAACCCCTTGCACTGGGCCGGTGAAATTGATAATAGGCGGATCCCATGAAAAATCCCCCTCAGGTGCTGGCCAGGAAGACCGTCAACAAGATCAGGCGCTGGTTGAACGGTGATGTTGAAGCCACCGAGCTCAACGACGAACTCCACAGGTTCCATAACTTCGCTTATGGAGACCTGAATCATAAAATGCTCACGATCATGAACGAGGCTCGTGGAGCGGTCCGTCCGACCTACACTTGGGGCGTCCTGCAGGCCGCCTATCTGGCGAAAACCCTCGGCTATAAACGGATCTCGGTGATCGAATTCGGAGTGGCGGGAGGAAATGGCCTTGTGTCTCTCGAAGAAACGGTGCGCCGGGTGGAGCCGATGTTCGGGGTGGCGATTGACGTTTACGGCTTCGATACCGGAGAAGGCCTGCCCCCGGCCGACGATTACCGTGATATGCCTAACATCTACACGGGAGGCACCTATCGAATGGACGAGGAGGGGCTCCGCAAGCGGCTCACGACGGCGAAGCTGATCATCGGTGATATCAAACTGACGCTGCCTGAATTCCTGAAGTCCAAGCCGGCGCCCGTCGGATTCATCTCCGTGGATGTGGACCTCTACACCTCGACGGTGGACACGCTCAAAATCCTCGATGCGGACCCGAGCCTCCTGCTGCCGAGGGTGCATTGTTATTTCGACGACATCATGGGATGCAGTTGCGCGGAGTTTCTCGGAGAAAGGCTGGCGCTGAATGAATTCAATGAAAACCACTCCCGGGCGAAGATCTCGCCCATCTTCGGATTGTGGAACTACGTCCCGCGCCGGTATGCGGGGGAAATCTGGGTGCACATGATCTACATGGCGCACCTGTTGGATCATCCGCTCTACTGCGCCGATGACGGAATGGTGACCCGCAAGAGCGAGGACCTGAAAACCGAAGAGAAACGCCCGCTCTCGATGGCTACCCGATCGATCGCTGCGTCCCTGTGAGCGGCGGTCACAGCGCCGCCGCGATTTTCTCCAGCCCCTCGAGCATCCGCGCGCGCGGGCAGCCGAAGTTGAAGCGGATCCAGCCGGGCCAGCCGAAGTAAGCGCCGTCGGATAGAAAGAGCCCGGCCTTCTTCTCGAAGTGCTGCGCGGGGTTCTCCACGCCCATGCCGCGGGCGTCGATCCATGCCAGATAGGTCGCTTCGCCAGCTCGGGTGCTTAGGCCAGGGCAGCGGGTGCCGATGAATTCCACCAGCGTGTCGCGGTTGGATTCCAGATAGGCCACCAGTTCCTTTCTCCATGGCTCGCCGTGCCGATAGGCGGCCTCGGCGGCGTAGTAGGAAAGCGCATTGATCTCGGAAAGCGTGTGGCCGCGCGCGGCGGTGAATTTCCGGCGCACGGTATCGTCCGGAATCACGGCAAAGGCATAGCCGAGACCCGCGATGTTCCATGTCTTGCTGGGCGAGAGCAGCGTGATGCTGCGCTTCGCCAGGTTTTCCGGCAAGTTGACCGCGGAGAAATGCGGGGTGGCGATTTCGTCGAAAATCAGGTCGCAGTGGATTTCATCCGAGACGAGGATGAGATCGTGCGTCTCGCAGAATTCAGCGAGCTTCGTAACCTCGGCGGCGGAAAATACCCGGCCTAACGGATTCTGCGGATTGCACAGCAGGAAGACTTTCGTTTCCGGCGTCACAGACTTTTCCATCGCCTCCCAATCAAAGACCCACTGTCCTTCCTCAAGCGCGTGATCCACGGTGATCAGAGAAACATGCGCGTCATGGTGCACGCCGATGAACGGCGGATAGACGGGAGTGCAGGTCATCACCGCGTCGCCCGCCTTGCAATAGGCGCGCGCCGCCAGCGAGAGCGCCGGGACCAGACCTCCGAGATGGACGACGTGCTCCAGCGGCACCGCCGCGCCGCGACGGACGCGAAGGTAGTCGATGACCGCCTCGTTCAGCCCGTCGTGCGGCTGTGCGTAGCCGAAAATCCCGTGGTCCACCCGCGAGTGCAGCGCCTCCAGAATCGGCGGCGCGGAGGCGAAGTCCATGTCCGCCACCCAGAACGGATCGAGCTCCGGCCGACGGTCGTATTTGATGCAGCCGGTGCCGCGGCGGGTGATGGGAGTGTCGAAATCGAAATTCATCGCGCGGACTTCTCGCCGCTGGTGAGGGAAGTTTCAAGCGCGGGAACATCGAAGTTTTCCAGGAGGCGCGCCGCTGCCGGATTTTCGCGTGCGCTTTCACGATTCGACGTTACCAATCCGCCAGACGATGAGCCTTTTCCGAAACCCGTGGCCGCACGAAGAGCACCACTTCGCCGACATCCTGCGGTGGAAGTTGAAAATCGGACCGCAGGAGCAGCCGCAGATCCCCGATGCGCCGGACGAACCTGCCGGTTGGCGGGCCGTTTCGCGTGAGGAAATCGCCACTCCGCCGTCGCCCGGCTGGCGGGTGACCTGGCTGGGGCACGCGTCTTTTCTGTTGCAGGGAGCCGACGCGTCGATCCTCGTCGATCCGGTGTTTTCCGACTACTGCGCACCACTGCCGATTCCCAGCCTGCACAGGAAAGTGCCGCCGCCGTGTGGCATCGGCGATCTTCCACCCATCGACGCGGTGCTGCTGACCCACAGCCACTACGATCACCTCGATTTGAAAACCCTCCATGCCATCGGCACCAACACACCCGTCATCATCGCCGAAGGTCACGCGGTGTGGTTGGGGAAAAAGGGTTTTACCAATGTCCGCGAACTCCCGTGGCATTCGAGTCTGGAACTTTCACCCGGCATTCGCGTCACCGCCACCCCGGCGCAGCATTTCACCGCGCGCTCGTTGTTCGATAGAAACCGCGGCCACTGGTGCGGCTTTCTGATCGAGGGCGCGGGCTGCAGGCTCTGGCACGCCGGAGACAGCGGCTGGTGCGGCGCGTTCGAGGAAATCGGCGGGCGTTACGGCCCCATCGACTTCGGCATGATCCCCATCGGTGCCTACAATCCACGGCGCGTCATGAAAGCCATGCACATGAACCCCGAGGAGGCGGTTAGGGCATTCGGACAAACCCGCTGCCGCCGCGCGGTGGCGATGCACTGGGGAACATTCCGGCTCACCGACGAACCGATGCGCGAGCCCGTGCTGCTGTTGGAGCGCGAACTGAAAAAGAAAACCCTCGCGGCGGAATCATTCACTGCCGGGAGGGTCGGGGAGATCTGGGAGATCGTACCTTCTGTTATTTGAGATAGGTGTCCACGCCTTCCGCTCCCGGCGTCCAGTATTTGACCGAATCCACCTTGCCGTCCGTTAGTGCGAGCACGGAGACCTTGCCTGCCTGTTCGGGGAATCGGGCGATGAGCGCGGCATCGTCGCCGAGGATGATGCGGTGCGTGTATTTTTTCATCTTGGGAATCGCGAACATGCGGCCGATCGCGGGCATGCCGTTGATATTCGCGAGATAGACGGCCTTCTTGTTGACGAGGAAATCCTTGCCCAGCGCCGTGAGCGCGCCGTTTGCCTTTTTACCGGTTTCCATGTCGGTGGTGACGAGGAGGAAGCTGGTTTCCTTTGGCTTGAAGGTGAAGGCATTGTCGAACTGGTCCTTCGCCTGGAA
This sequence comes from Luteolibacter sp., assembly GCA_039915545.1. GTDB lineage: Bacteria > Verrucomicrobiota > Verrucomicrobiia > Verrucomicrobiales > Akkermansiaceae > Luteolibacter. The sequence continues at coordinate 12,874 of JBDSNC010000283.1, read as the reverse complement.
GCTTTCCACGCGCTGGCCCTTTTCATAAGGCGCTGAAAACGCAGAGGTGACGCCCAGAAGGCAGACGGCGAAAGTGAGGCTGATTTTTCCGAGGAGATGATTTTTCATGATGAGTGCTACCGATTGGCAATTAGTAACAATGCGTTTGGAAAACAAGCAAAAGGTTGCGGCGTGCCGCTGGACAAGCGAGATTTGAATCAACCGAATATGAAAATTCCATCCATTCTTTCCTTCATCGCGGCGCTGGTTTGGTTTGCGGACGTGGCCCGCTCGGCGACGCTCGAAGTGGACAAGGACCGCAGCCGGATCCAGGTGGATGCCAAGGCCACCGGCCATACCTTCGCGGGGGATTTACAAAAATACACGCTCACCGCCGAGGGCGACGCGACCACCAATATACCCACCGCACTGAGTCTCTCGTGGGATTTCAACGACCTGAAAACCGCCGAGGACAAGCGCGACAAGGCGATGCTCGACTGGCTCGGCGGCGGCAAACCGAAAGGCTCCTTCACCTTTGTCAAATCATGGGACGAAAAACCCGAGGGCGGAAAAGCCCAGGGCACTCTCACCATCAACGGCGTTTCCAAACTCGTCGCTTTCACCTACACGGTGAAAAAAGAAGGCGGCTGGCTGACCGTCGACGGTCATGTCCCGATGGACTATCAGGATTTCAAGCTCCCCATCGTCCGTGCCATGGCCCTGATGACGGTGGATCCCAAACTGGTCATCCGCTTTCATGTCGTTGGCAAGGCCAAGTGATCAACAACCATCCCCGATCCATCATGTCTATCAAATCATGGCGGAGCGCGCACGCGCTCATGGATGACTGCTTTTCCACGGGAATCGGCAGTTTTGAAAAAGTGGAACCGCGGATGGCGGCCGCGCTGCGGGACATCCTATCGCGTCCCGGATCTCTTGTCCGCGCGGTGGCTGCTTATCTGACGGCGATCGCGATGGATGTCCCCGAGGATGCGGCGAGGGCGCTGGGCTGCGGCATCGAATATCTGCACACGGCCTCGCTGGTATTCGACGATCTTCCGGCAATGGACGATGCCCGCATGCGGCGCGGCGCGGCCTGCGTTCACGTGGTGCACGGCGAGGGGATGGCGCTGCTGGTGGCGCTCACCTTGGTCAACCGCGGTTACGCCCTGATGTGGCAGGGAATTTCCCATGCGGATCCACAACGGCGCGCGATGGCGGGCGAATGGATCGACGCGCGGCTCGGAATCGGCGGAGTGATCGGCGGCCAGGCTTACGATCTCAGCGGCTGGCGCGGCGCTCAGACAGCGGCGGAGGTTTCCGAAGTCGCCGCCCGCAAGACCGGCGATCTTCTTCGTCTCACACTCGTGTTGCCCGCCATCGTGGGCAACGGCACTCTGAGGGAAATCCGCTTGCTCGACCGTCTCGCCCTGATGCGCGGCCTCGCCTATCAGGCGGCGGACGATCTGAAGGACGTGATTTCTCCCGAGGAAAATTCCGGAAAAACCGCCGGCCGCGATGAGGCGCTGGGTCGACCGAACCTGGTGGTCGCGGAAGGCTTGTCGGCGGCGTTGCGGCGCTTCCGGCGCCTGACCGATATGGCGGACCGCCTGCAAGCGGCCTTGCCGGGGGACCCGGACCGGTGGAGGATGTTGGACATGCTTCGCGTGCCGCTGCCGCTCTCGGCGGCGGACCGTGGATCATCGCAGTTCTCAGCGGCGATCTGAGATCCAACCCACAGCCGCAATTTCGAATGAGTCTCTGGAGAATGATTTTCACCAACCTGCGCCGTCACCGCGTGCGCACGGCGATCGGGGCGACCGGGATCGCGCTGGGAGTGGCCACGATGCTGAGCGTTGTTGGTTTGTTAGGCGGTGCGGTGAAGATGTTCGAACGCATTCTGCGCAGCGATGCGGAGATGGTGGTGTTTGAGAAAAATGTGTCCGACCTGTTTTTCAGCAACGTCGATGTGGCGGTGGTGGAGGAGTTGAAATCCCAGCCGTTCGTCAAGGAAGCGCAGCCGGTGCTGTTCTCCATCATCGCCGCGCCGGACCGGCCGGTGGTGACTTGTTTCGGCATCCGTGCGTCGGACGGGCGTTTGAAAAAAGGCGAATGGCTGGAAGGCAAACCGGAGGATTTTCATGACGACGGCGAGGGAATCGTGTTAGGAGAGCGCGCGGCAGATTTCCTGCACGCAAAGACGGGCGGCACGATCGAACTCGGTCAGGGCACCTATCCGGTGGCGGGAGTCGTGCGGATGGAGAATGGATTTGAAAACGGTGGTGTTTTCATGCCGCTGCGTGCCTGTCAGAAGGCGTTTCACAAGGTGGGCGTCTGCTCGGTGGTGACCGTGGCGCTCGCGGCGGGACACGAGTCGTCCGAGGTGAAGGCATGGATGGGGAAAAACCACGAACGCCTTAGCGCGCTGGAGAACGAAGAGTTCAGCCGCAGCTACTCGCAGTTCAAGATCATGAAGACCACCGCATGGGTGGTGGGCGGGTGTGCGTTTTTGCTAGGCGGACTGAGCGTGACAAACACGATGATCCTTTCCGTCTTCGGGCGGATTAAGGAACTCGCCATCGCCCGGGTCTGCGGATTTTCGCGGAGTCAGGTGGCGCTGATGATTTTCGGCGAGTCCCTGCTGGTTTCCGCCATCGGGACGGTCGCCGGTTGGGGGCTGAGCGCGGTGGGACTGCGTTTGCTCGCGGCCATCCCGCAACTGCAGGGCTACATCGAGCCGAACATCGGCTGGATGGAAGTGGCGGGTGCGATGACGCTGGCCGCCCTCACCGCACTGGTCGGAGCGATGTATCCCGCATGGTATGCCGCGCAACTGAAGCCGGCACAGGCATTGAGATTTGAATAACAGAAGGAAACGCAATGAATACGCAGGTATTGGTGGAGGATGTTTGGAAGAGTTTCGACCGCGGCCGCATCGAGGTGCTGAAAGGCGTGGCGCTGACCGTGCCGCAAGGCGAGGTGGTGGCGTTGTGCGGCACGTCCGGCTGCGGGAAATCCACGCTGCTGAACGTGATTTCCGGACTTGAGGAGGTGGACCGTGGAAACGTCCGGGTTTCCGGTTTCGATGTCGTTAGGGAGTCGACGCGCGTCGATCTGCTGCGCCATCACATCGGCTATGTGTTCCAGTTCCACCACCTGATGCCGGACCTGACGCTGGCGGAGAACTGCATGGTGCCGGTCATCGCCGTGGGCGGGAGCCGTGCGGAAAGCATGGCCCGCTTGCAGGAACTCGCGGTAGCCACCGGTGTCGAGCATCGGCTGAACCAGCGGGTGCGCGAGCTTTCCGGCGGTGAACGGCAGCGAGGCGCTCTGGTTCGCTCGTTGATGAATGATCCGGAGCTTCTGCTTTGTGATGAACCAACAGGCGCGCTCGATGAAAAGAACCGCGAGAAGGTATTCGAACTGTTGCTGGAATTGGTTCGCTCCCGCGGGCGGACTTTGGTATTGGCCACCCACGATCCTGAACTCGCCAGCCGCTGCGACCGCACCGTGAGGATGCGGGATGGCAGGATCGAAGGCTTTTCGAACTGATGCCCAAAGCTCCTGTCATCCAACCAGACGAAGGTGTTTCCACCGCTGTGAAACATGCCTTGGGATGGTTGGTGGTGGGGAATGCGGTCGGGCTCTATCTGTCACTATTGCTGCTCAAGCCGCAATGGCAGCTCGGCGAGTGGACGTACGGGCGCTGGGTGCCGGTGCATCTGAACGTGCAGCTCTACGGTTGGACGGCGCTGCCGCTGGTGGCGTGGTTGTTTTCAATTTACGAGGTGAACCGCAGCAAGGCCGCAAGCTGGGCGAGCGCGGCGGTGTGGGCGTGGACGGCGGCACTGGCGGTCGGTGCGATGCATTGGTTGCAGGGCGTGAGCAGCGGGAAAATTTTCCTCGATTGGAAGGACGGCGCGTTGTGGGCCTTCGTCGCGGCGCTTGGTGTTTTGTGGCTGGTGCTGGCGGTGGCGTGGCTGGGACGCAGGCGGGCGTGGAGCAATCTCAGGCGCGGGCTTTCGGGAGGTGGGTTGTTAGCGCTGGCGATGGTGCCGGCTTCTATCGTGCTGACGGCCTCGCCGAAAACCTATCCGCCAATCGATGTGACGACGGGCGGGCCTTCCGGATCAAGTTTGTTAGGATCGTCGATGATTGTGGTCGGCCTGATGCTTTTGCTGCCACGGGTAGTGGCAGGCACTGGCAAAGGCAGGGCGGGGTGGGGGACATGGATCTACTTCGTCTTCTGCTGGCTGTTCTTCGGCGCGGCGGAAACGGTGGGCGGCACGCATTTCGACTGGTGGCAGAATATATCGCTGCTGCTGATGCCGCCGTGGGCTTGGTTGTTGTTCCGAGATTGGACGGGCTTCGGCTGGCCGCGTGGGTCGCGGGTGTGGCGGTATTCGATGTTCGCGTGGTGGGCGTTGCTGGTTTCGACGGCCTATCTGATGTATTTCCCGTTCATCCTCGACCGCATCAAGTTCACCCAGGGACTCGTCGCCCACTCGCATCTCGCGATGGCCGGTTTCACCACCTCGTTCTGCGCCTTGCTGGCAGTGCTGCTGACCGGGCGGCGGCTGGCGGGAACTTTCACCGTGCTGATATGGAATCTCGCCGCGCTGATGATGGTCGTCACCCTGGCGGTCATGGGTTGGGGCGAAGGTGGGGAGCCTTCGTGGATGATTGGAAATCCGCTCTGGCGCGTGTTGGGACTGCTCGTCAGGTCCTCTTGCGGAGTAGTTATGTTAGGAGCTTCGATGATATGGCTGAAAAACTGGAGGACGGTGGAATGAAAGTGAAATTTCTCAGATACTGGAGCATTGCCGTCGGCGCGATGGACGCGCTGACCGGGCTGTTGCTGATCCTCGCGCCGGGTCCGGTGTTGCGATTGTTAGGAATTGTTCCGCCGCCGGCTGAGGCGCTGGTGTTTCTGAGCTGGATCGGGGTTTTTGTGATGGCGGTGGGGCTGAGCTATGCGATGGCGCTGGGACGGCGCGGCCGGGGGGAGGCGGTATGGGGCTTCACCTCGATGGTGCGGATGATGGTGGCGGTTTTTCTAACGATCCAGATTCTGGCAGGCACGCTCGTCCCTGCATGGGCGCTGGTGGGGGCCGCCGATGCCTTCGTGGCAGTGGTGCAGATCGTGATCCTGCGGAAGGGCTGGTGGAGAGAGGTGGCGAAATGAGGTGGCTCGCGGTTCGGGCGGCTGTCGTGGTGGCTGCGGTTTATGGCTATTTCCTGATCTTCGCGCAGTTTTCCTTCGTCGAGCTGCTGCGTTCCGGCGGCGCGACTTTGATGCAGGAAAAAATTGCGCTCGGTGCGATGGCAGTGACGGGGATGGCTGCCGGATTTTTCGCCGCATGGCGGGGCGCGAGTCCGAGAATGGTCAGAGGCGCGCTGGCGCTGGCAGCGCTGAGCGCGGCGGCGGCTCCGTATTGGAATTCGATGCCCGGCGCGCTGGTGGTTGGGGTGGCAACTGGAGCGGCGCTTGGGATGGCGACGGTCGGGCTCGCTGCGCTGGTGCCGGCGTGGTGCGGCGTGGCATGGGTGGGACTCGGGACGGGGCTGGGATACGCGCTTTGCAATTTTCCCGCGATCTTCACGCAGCCACCGACCGGGCAGGCTTGGGTGGGAGTTTCCTTCGCGTTGATAGGAATGCTGGCAGTGCCGTCGGCGACGGAGTGGCGGGTGAAGGAAGTGGTGAGGATTTTTCCGCTGTGGGGGGCGCTGGCCTTGTTCACGGCGCTGGTGTGGATGGACTCGGCGGCGTTTTTCATCATCCAGCATTCGGATGATTTGAAATCCGGAACGTGGGGCGATGGCTTGCTCTGGCGAAATGCGGCTGTGCATCTATCAGTAGCAATCGTGGCCGGACTGTGGCTGGCACGGGGCGGCGCTAGGGTGCTTCCTGCGCTGGCATGGGTGCTGCTCGCGGTGGCGGCACTGGCGGTGAATCACGAAACGACGCGCGACTATACAGGCTGGTTCTATCCGGCTGCGGTTTCGCTCTATTCGACGGCGCTGGTGGCGTGGCCGGGATGGTTTTCCGGAGCAGGGGACTCGCGAGAGGCCGGATGGAGGGCGGCGTGGTTGTTTGCGATCGCGGGCTGGTTCGGCTCGGCGAACGGGATCGGCATGGCGCAGACGTTGCAAACAGTGCCGCCGGTGTTTGTCGCCGGAGCGGGCGCGGTGGTCATCGGGGTGATGGTTTTTTCGGATTTGAAACGCTGGAAATCCGCAGCGGCGGTGGGAGCGGTGATCTTGGCCGGCACTCTTGTTCCGAAGAGCGAATCCCCATCACGCGGCGACGCCGCCGGGCGGGGGCGGCAGGTCTATCTGGCGGAAGGCTGCATCCACTGCCATTCGCAATACATCCGGCCCGGATCGCTGGACGAGGAGAACTGGGGACCCGTCCGGAAAGTGGAGGACGTTCTGAAAGGCGAGCCCGTGCTCATCGGCAACCGCCGCCAGGGACCGGATCTAACGAACATCGGGGCCCGCCGTTCCGAGGCCTGGCTGAAGATCCATTTCATCAACCCGCAACTGCTTGCACCGGGCAGCGCGATGCCGTCCTACGCCCATCTTTTCGACAGCGGAAAAGGCGATGATCTCGTCCGCTATCTCAAGCAGTCCGGTGTCGATCACATGTCCGACGTGATGGCCAAGGCCTCAGCCTGGAAACCCACCGGGACCGCCGCAGGTGACGGCAAAAAGCTTTTCACCACCCACTGCGCCGCCTGCCACGGATCGAACGGCCTCGGCAACGGCCCGGTCTCGTTGGACCTTCCGCGGAAGCCGGCCAATCTCGTCGCCGGTCCATTCGTCTGGACGCCGCCGAGCGAAACTCTCGATCTGCGCATCGCGCAAATCATCAAGTTCGGCCTGCCGGTCACCGACATGCCCGGCCACGAAACGCTAACGGACGAGGATATCCTTGCTCTCCGCGACCACGTTCTGAAACTCCGCCGGAAGCCTTAGACCGCCGCAGCCGCCGTCAGCTCGGCAGGATATTCACCGGTTTCGATTAGTTTCAGGATCGATGCCACCACGTGCTTCTTGTCCTCCGGATAGGTCACGCCGAACCAGTGGCTGGTCGTGTCGAGCACGGAGCAATCGGCATTGCACGAACGGATGAGCGCGTCGACGACGGTGGGAATGTAGTTCTCCGATTTTTCCATGGTCCCGAAGTTCTTGATGAACGCTGCGAACTCGTTTTCGAGGTGATCGAAGAAACAATGCGTGAAGGCCCAGAAATTCATCGAAACCGGCGACTTCTCGCACAGTTCGCGGCGGCTGCCGTCGAGCGACGTGCCACGGACGACGCCGTCCGCCTCGCGCTCGATTTTCACGTATTCCTCGACGCTACTGAGAAGTCCGTTTTCGCTGCGCGTGCAGATGCCGCGGTTCACATCGCCGTGGTCGGAGAGGGTGTTGACCAGCGGGTAGCCGACCATCGCGTAATGCGCCTTGTCCTGTTCCGAGCGCGGCTTGGCGAGAAATTCGGCAGCGCGGACATAGGCATCGCTGCCGTAGAAATCGTCGGCGTTGATCACGGCGAAGGATTCCTTCACCAGATGGCGGGCGGCGCGCACGGCGTGGGCGGTGCCCCAGGGTTTCGACCGGCCTTCCGGAATGCTGAAACCTTCCGGGAGGTCGTCGAGCTTTTGAAACGCGTAATCCACCTGGATGCGGTCGGCAAAACGTGCACCGACGCCACTCTTGAAAGCCTCTGCGAAATCCTCGCGGATGATGAAAACCACCCGGCCGAAACCGGCGCGGATCGCGTCATAGACCGAGTAGTCCAGCACCGTTTCACCATTCGGGCCCATCGGGTCCATTTGTTTGAGGCCGCCGTATCGGCTGCCCATTCCGGCTGCGAGAACTAGGAGTGTCGGTTTCATCGATCGTTTGGAGGGTGGAATTCCGCGGGAGAAAATTCCGCGTGACGGCCCTGCAATGCCAATTGCCCGCGCCACTTGCAACCCAACATTCGGGGGAGGATGGTCGTTCGAATGGTATTTCGTCGTTGAGCTGCATCGTTTTCCGGCCAGAATACCGGACATCATCCCGTGAAATCCTACCCACCGGCATCCGAGATCAAGCGCCTCGAAGACCTTCCGAACATCGGCAAAAGCATTGCTGCCGATCTCCGCAGCCTCGGCGTCCAGACTCCTGCCGAACTCGCCGGGCGTTCACCGCTCGAACTTTACCTCGAACTCGGATCCGAAATGGGAATACGCCACGATCCCTGCGTGCTCCACACCCTGCTCGCCGCAGATCATTACCTGAAAACCTCTGAAGCGCGTCCTTGGTGGGAATTCACCCGGGACGGAAAACGGCTGCTGGAAGAAGACGCGCGCCGGAGTGCAGCCGGTAAATTTCCGGAATGATCCCCTTCCGGAGAATGAAATCCACCGGCTGTTCCACTTCGGCGGCCATCCGGCGATCCCCGGCTGATTCCTCCGCTGTTTCCAGTGCATTCCGGCTCCCCACAGGAAATCCCCGGATTCACGGCTTTTCCTCGCGGGAATCAGCAGCCCCTCAATGACAATCCGCGACGGATTAACGACAATCCGTCATTTCCTCCCGACGATCTGCCGCTCATGAACGACAATCCGTAACGGATTAACGACGGTTTGTGACAAACTCCCGACGATCCGTCGTTTCCCGTCGTTGGGAAATGATTTCCAAACGACAATCCGTCGCTTCCCAACGACGGTTTGTTCCTCCGTAACGACAGTTTGTAACAGATTGTCGTTCATCCGTCACAAATCGCCGGGGATTTTCAAAAACTCCCGACAATCCGTCACGGATCGTCGGGAGTTTGTCACGGATCGTCTGGAGGAAGCGACAAAGTGTCGTTGAAAAACCGCCGCCTATCAGCAGGCCGCGGCGCGTCCTTCTGGAAAAGGCGCTCCGGACCGGAACTCCGACAATTACATAACAGGACCACCATTCTAATGGATGGCGTCCGGAAATCCGCTACAACTGCCGACCAACGGTGATAGGGAATGCGGCAATCCTGCCGCGCTCCTCCGCCGGAGTTACTGACAACAAACCAACGACCATGACACCACGTGTCTCCACTACCTGGCTCACCACAAGTTCCGACAACGACTTTGAGGCCACCACCCACAGCATCATCACCGCCCTCACGGGCAGCACGGTGTTCATCAACCCCAAGCCCACCCTTGCGGAAACCACCACCCACCTCACCGCATACACCACCGCCGCCTCTGCGGCGCGGGACGGCGGTAAGCTGGAAACCGCCACCAAGAACACCGCACGCCTCGTCGTCCAGGAGGACTTCCGCCAGATCGGCCAATACATTGATGAAACCGCCCTCACCCTCGAGGATTTCCTCAGCAGCAAATACCCGCTGCAAAAGGAACGCGCCCCCGTCGGCATCCAGCCCGCCCCCGCCAATCTCCGCCTGAAGCACGGCAAGGTCAGCGGCAGTCTCGATGCCACCTGCGACGTGAACGACCACCGCGTGATGTACGAATGGCAGACCTCTATCGGCCAAACTCCCGCCGAGTGGACCACCCAACCCTCCACCAACTCCTCACGCACCAGCTTCTCCGGCTTCACCCCCGGCACCTGGGTGAACGTCCGCGTCCGCATCCGCGTCCCCGCCGGGGCAGGGGACTGGAGCTCCGTCGTCCAGATCATGATGATCTGAAAAATAAGGAGAAGGGGTTTTCAACCCCTTTCTTCCAAATCCCCGCCCTCCCGCGTTCACCCGCGGGAGGGCTTTTTTGTCTTCCACATCCGGTTGCTGGGCCGTTAGCTTATGGCAGTTCATTAAAAATGCCCGCCCGCCTCAAATCCGCCCCCAAGCCCGGGAAAAACAAATCCCTCGATCAATGGGCGTGGGGCGCCCATTTGAGACGCGCACCGCGCGCCCGCAGGGTGAGGCAGCGGCGGAAGCTGCCGAATCAATCCTGGATCTGGGATGCCGCCTGCTCCGTCCGTGGCGCGAAGGACGCGCCGAAATACAAGGACTACATCCTGCCGCTCATCTTCACCAAGCGCCGCTGCGATGTTTTCGATGACGAGATCAACCGCATCGCCGCCGGGGTGGGCTCGCGGAAGAAATCGCTCCAACTTACCGCGCGGGATCACAAGCTCGTCTGCTTCTATCTTCCGCTGGTGCCGGAGGATACGGAGCTGCCTGTCTGGTCGGTCATCCGGAAGCTCTCCAGCAAGATCGGCGAGGGCGTCATTTCCCAGATGCGGGCCGTCGCCAAGAAAAACCCGTTGTTGCAGGGTACCTGCGTTCACGAACTTACGATTACATGAGCACCGAAGCCATATCACCCCACGTATTTGTGCGGGATTTCACCCGTGAACTTCACGCCCAAAATGCTGCCGTATTTGCCGGAGCAGGCCTTTCGATGGCGTCAGGCTACGTAGATTGGAAAGGATTGCTGGAAGAGCTTGTTCGAGATCTGCATCTCGACCCGGAGATCGAGACTGATCTTGTTTCCGTTGCGCAGTACCATTGCAATCAAGCAGGTGGCAAGAATGCTCTCACAACCAGGATTCTACAGCATTTCTCTCAAACCCGCGAACCAACTGAAAATCACCGTGTCCTCGCTTCCCTGCCTATTGAAACGTATTGGACGACAAACTACGACAAGCTAATCGAGACGGCGCTTGTCGAGGCAAAGAAAGTTCCCGATGTTAAATATACCGTATTGCAACTCGCTACTACCAAGCCGGGGCGCGATGTAGTCGTCTACAAGATGCACGGCGATGTAGATCATCCAACTGACGCAATCATCTCGAAAGAGGACTACGAGGCTTATCATCATACGCATTCAACTTACGTTGCAGCTCTTCGCGGTGATCTGATTCAAAAAACTTTTGTGTTTCTCGGGTTCAGTTTCAGCGACCCAAATTTAGATTACATTCTCAGCCGTGTGAGCGGACTTTACCGTCAACATCAACGGAGTCACTTTAGTATTCAAAAGCGAGTAAGTTTGTTAGTCGATGAAGATGATGGTGCATTCGAATATCGAAAGCTAAAGCAGCATTACTTCATCAAAGATCTAAAGCGATTTGGAATCCAAACCGTTTTGGTCGATGAATATCGAGACATCACGGATCTCCTGAAGGAGGTGGCTTCAGCATACAAGAGAACATCGGTTTTTATTTCCGGAGCTGCCCACGACTTCGGTCCTTGGGGGCGGACTGATACGGAGGCGTTCCTTCATGACCTGAGCTACCGATTGCTAAAAGACGGGAATAGAATTGTTACCGGATTCGGCCTAGGTGTTGGCAGTCCTGTCATCAACGGATCGCTGGCCTTTCTCAACGACAACTCGAAGACGGTTTCTGATCGGAACGTCGTGATGAGACCATTTCCCCAAGTGTCCACGGGCGGCGGTAATCTTGCCGAACAGTGGAAGAACTACCGCGTCGGTATGCTTGAATATGCGGGTATTGCAGTATTTGTGTTTGGCAACAAAGTCGATGACAGCGGAAATGTGATTTCCTCGAACGGAATGCGGCAGGAATTCGATCTCGCAGTCCAAGCCGGGCTGATTCCAATCCCGGTTGGCGCAACCGGGTTCATGGCCGAAGAGCTTTGGCGCGAGGTTTCTGCTGATCTCAAGAAGTTTATTCCTTCGGCGAATCACGAGTTTGAAGCCGACTTTGCGCGTCTGGGTGACGCAAGTGCGGCACCGAACGATCTGCTCAAGATTATATCGAAGATCATCAAATTTCTCCAAAAGAACTAGCCATGGCTAAAAGAGTCTATTTTGCATTTCACTACAAAGACGTGATCGATTTTCGAGCGAACGTCGTTCGTAATCACAATGCTTTGGTCACTTCGCAAAAGGCGGGATATTTTGATGCCTCGATCTGGGAAGAGGCTCAGAAGAAAGGCGACATTGCGCTGAAGCGAATGATTAATTCGGAACTCGACAACACCAGTGTCACGGCAGTGCTGATTGGGTCTGAAACATACCGGCGGACCTGGGTCAGGTACGAGATCTTCAAGAGCATTGATGTGGGGAATTTGCTTCTTGGTATTCACATTAACGGGATTCCCTGCAAAAATAAAAAGACCAAAGACTTGGGCCCGGATCCATTTAAACATTGCGCTCTTCGAATCAGCGCCGACGGAACGAAGGGAACTCCAATGGTCTGGAATATTGATAAGTGGGCTACCTTCTCGAAGTTTGGCGAATTTGAAATTGGCATTCAATCGGCTGCCCGTCGGGGCAAGATACTTCCGCTCACCACTTGGTTTTCCACATACAAATGGAATGCTGACAATGGTTTTGCTAATTTCAGCAAGTGGATTGGGTCCTAAAAAGCAATAAAATGGCATTTATTACACGCGCGCAAATTCAAGGATATCAGCGGGGTGTCTCCATCGCCAACGAGAGTGTTGGGACAATTCAGGCCAAAGCTGTAGCTTTGAATGCAACTTCAGCTGAAGTGACGATTTTCTTGAGTCACAGTCACAAGGACAAGGACTTGATACAGCCGGCGATTGCCTTTCTACGTAGTCACGGAGTCAGTGTCTATGTGGACTGGATGGATGAGGGAATGCCGGATGTGGTATCGGGCGAAACAGCGAAAAAGATTAAAGAAAAAATCCGCCAACAGAAGAAGTTTTTGGTGATGGTTACCGAAAATTCTAAAGATTCTCGTTGGGTGCCGTGGGAACTTGGATTCGCTGACCCAGTCAAAGGCATGGACCATATTGCCACGTTCCCGATAGCCGAGAAATCGGACTTCGCCCAGAATGAATGTAAGCGGTCAACAGAACCCCACTATGCGGCGGGGCTGGGTTGGGCATAGGATGGGACGCTATGTCATCCATCATCGAGCAACCCACAGGAACCATTGTCAAATCCGACCGCGCGGGGCGCACCCG
>JBDSNC010000281.1:0-8753 GCA_039915545.1 Luteolibacter sp. | reverse complement strand
CCATCGCCTCGGCACTTTTGACGAACGATATTCATCGGGAAATCGGTTGGGATCTGAGCTTCGGCGTGGAATACCGGCCTTTCCTCACGGATAATCTGAAACTCAATGTGGGACTCGGCATGTTGTTTCCTGGAGCAGGTTACAAAGATATCTACAGCAGGTCCTCCACCGGTGTGGACGGTTACACCCCTGATCATCCCAAAGATGCGCCGAGTGTCCTTACCAGCGGTTTCCTCTCTGCAACCATGACCTTCTGACGATGATGCGACTCACGATCCAATTACGTATGGCCTGCGCACTGGCAGCTTGTGGTATGGCCTTGTCCGCTGAGGCTCAGGATGCGGTTAGGGGTTATGGAAGCCTTTTCGGTCCGCCCATCGCCGCAACGGATTCTTCAGCAGGCACCGGTGCTGCGATTCCAAAAGCCAACAAGGTGGATCAATCCAAGGAGGCGGTGATGGTGAAAAGCCGTGGCTGCATCAGTTGTCATGAGAAATCGCATGATCCGCATGAAAGTGAGTTTGTCCGCCTGGGATGCACGGACTGCCACGGCGGCGATCCCACTCCGGGCCTCACGATGCGCCAGGCTCACCCGATACCGCGAAATCCCGTTTTTTTTGAAAGTTCCGCTAACCCGAATTCCAGCGACGTGCTGCTCAATCATGAGTCCCCGGAATTCATCCAGTTTGTAAACCCTGGCGATCTGCGCGTGGCAAAAAAAACCTGCGGCGAGTGTCACGCGGAGTCCGTCGATCACGTCAATCACAGCATGATGCGGCATGGTGCGATGCTGTGGGGCGCGGCGGCCTATAACAACGGGGCATACCCGCTTAAAGATTCGATCTTCGGCCAGGCGTATGGGGCTAACGGAGTTCCTCTGGCTCTTCAAAGTCCGGTCAAGGTCACGCCGGAAATGCAAAGAACCATGGGCATTGTGCAGGAGATATTTCCGCTGCCGCGCTTCAACGTCTCGCAAACGGGCAATATCTTCCGGATCTTTGAAAAAGGGGGAACCAAACTGGGAGAACTCGGCAATCCCGATCCCTCCGAGCCACCGGGCAAACCGTTCCGACGCCTGGGAGAGCGGGGACTTGGCACATTGTCTCGGGTCGACCCCGTGGTCATTGGCGCGCAGAAGACACGCTTGCACGACCCGTTGCTGGACTTCTTCGGATCAAACAACCGCTCGGGTGACTATCGTTCCAGCGGTTGCACCGCATGCCACGTCGTTTATGCGAATGACCGGTCTCCCTCGAATTCCGGTTGGTATAGCGCCTTCGGAAACCAGGGCCTGTCGTTCAATCCGGATCCGATGATTTCCAAGAAGGAGAAGGGCCACCCCATCGCCCACAAGTTCACCCGCAGCATTCCATCCAGCCAGTGCATGACCTGCCACATGCACCAGGGCAATCTGTTCGTGAATCCGTTCCTTGGCTATACCTGGTGGGATCAGGAATCTGACGCGGAGTTCATGTATCCGAAGCAGCAACACAATCCGACCGATGAGGAGATGGTGAAATCGCTGCGGGCGAATCCTGAAGCGGCGGCCGCGCGCGGCTTGTGGGGCGATGTCAATTTCCTGGAAAAAACCGCCGAGTTGAATCCGAAGCTCAAGGAGACCCAGTTTGCCGACTACCACGGCCACGGCTGGGTGTTCCGCGCCGTGTTTAAAAAAGATCGTGAAGGGAATTTGCTGACCTTGAAGGATGAAAAAATTTCCCACGACGACAAAGATAAGTTCAAGAAGGCAGTGCACCTCAAGGATATCCACCTCGCGCGCGGCATGCAGTGCGTCGATTGTCACTTCCTCAACGACAACCACGGCAACGGTTTGCTCAATGTGGAGCCACGTGCGGCCACCGCGATCACCTGCGTGGACTGCCATGGAACCGTTAGCGCCCACACGACCCTCCTCACTTCGGGCAAGGGTGGCACGCTCTCTGAGGAAGGAAAAGTGGAGCCTGTCAACCTCCGCGAAAGCAGCACCTCGTTCGGCCCCCGTTTCACCTGGAGCGCGGATGGCAGGAGACTGATGCAACAGTCGTCGATGGAGCCAAACCTCCAGTGGGAGATCCCGCAGACTCTCGATACGGTCACTCCCGGATCCGACCACTACAATGTCATGAGCGCTTACGCCAAGACCCTGCGGCGCGACGGTAAAAATTGGGGCGCGGTCCCTGACGATCCCAAGAACTGCGGCAGGGAGCTCGCGCACAGCAATGAGGCGATGGACTGCCAAACCTGCCACACCTCTTGGGCGACCAGTTGTTTCGGCTGCCACATGCCCATGGAGGCGGACGTCAAGATGGCTGCTAACAAATTCGAAGGAACCACTTCCCGGAATTTCAGCTCATACAATCCACAGGTGGTGCGCGACGATGTCTTTATGCTAGGTCTCGATAGCACCGCCAAGGGCAAGCGGATGGCTGTCCTACGCTCGTCCAGCGCCGTGGTGGTCGGCTCGCAGGGAGCGAACCGCGAACAGTTCTACAGCCAACAACAAACCGTCTCCGCCGAAGGATACTCGGGCCAGGCCTTCAATCCGCACTTCGCCCACACCACCAGCGGCGTTGGCACAACGAAAAACTGCACGGACTGCCACGTCTCTGAGGGCAATGACAACAACGCGATCATGACACAGCTCCTCGGATTCGGCACCGGCACGGTCAACTTCTTCGGAAGATATGGCTATGTCGGAACCGATGACCACGGGCTGCTGGGTATTGCGTGGACCGAGCGCACCGAGCCGCAGGCGGCGATTGGCAGCCACCTGCATAAGATCGCCTACCCCGGCAACTACAAGGAGCACCTCGCGAACCACTCGATCCTGAAAACCGCCTACGACAATCACACCAAGAGCAGCGTGCTCGACGTGCAGGCGCGGGGGGAATATCTCTATGCAGCTCTCGGGAAAAATGGCTTCGGCATTTTTGACATCGCGAACATCGACAACAAGAATTTCTCCGAGCGCATCTCCACCTCTCCGGTCTCGCCATTTGGACAGGACACGTTTATCAGAACTGCCTACGCCACCTCCGTGACTCTGCCGAGCACCATGATCAACGACCCCAACCGGAATCGATTGCCACAGAACGAGGAAAAACCAATCGCCTCCTATCATGGCTACGCGTTCGTAACCGATCTGGAGGAAGGGCTGATCGTAGTGGATGTGGCGACCCTGCTGGATGGCAATCCGGCTAACAATTTCATCAGGCGCGCTGCCACATTCAATCCGGACGGGAAATTGAATGGAGCGCGGCATGCCTGGATGGCCGGGCAATGGCTCTATATCACCACGTCCCAAGGATTGGCCGTTGTCGACGCATCGAACCCGAAGTCCCCGGTCTTCGCCGGCGGATATTCCGGCCCTGCGCTGCATGGTGCCCGTCAATCCACCGTCCAGTGGCACTACTGTTTTGTCACCGATGCGGATGGCGTGAAAGTGTTCGACGTTTCCAATCCCGCGAAACCCACCCCCATACCCGGCGCGTCCGTTTCACTGGGCAACGCGAGTGGTCTTTATATTGCTAGAACCTATCTCTACGTCGCGGACGGATCCTCCGGCCTTGCGATCATCGATGTGAAAAATACGGAACGCCCCCGTCTCCTCAACCATTTCACCGCCGATGGAAAGCTAACGGATGTTCACGATGTTCAAATCGGTGCGGTGAACGCCTCAATGTATGCACTCGTTGCCGACGGCCGCAATGGCATGCGTGTCCTGCAACTGATCTCGCCGGAGAATGTGCCCGGGTTTATGGGCTTTTCGCCGAAGCCTGAGCCGAAACTCATCGCAACCTATCCGACAGAAGGTGCGGCGGTTAGCATTTCCCGCGGCCTCGACCGTGACCGCGCGGTGGATGAAAGCGGCAACCAAACCGCAGTTTTCGGGCGGCGCGGCTCGCGCCCGTTCAATCTTGATGAAATGAAGGCCTTTTTCCGCAAACCGGATGCCGGAGAGCAGGGAACACGCAATGGCCCGATCTACAAAGTTGCCGATGTGAAGCATGGCGAAATTGACACACTCCTCACTGCCTTCGGGAAATCACTGACACCCTCCCTCCAATTCACGATTCCAAAATCAGCGGAGAGAGAAGAACCCGCACCCTACAGGGGGCGCTTGAGACAGAGGAGAGCGCCAGAGGCGATGCAACGATGAATTACCCGTTCACCGCCCTCCTCTCGCGTTCGCCGCTACGCCGCTTTTCGGATCTGGAATTTCCGCGCCGCTCTGCTGAACATGCGGCAAGACCGCTCACACCGAATTGCCATCCGTCCAACCTCGATCATGCGCCCATTCCTCCTCCTCGCACCTCTCTCGCTCGTCGTCCTCAGCTCCTGCAACAAGGACGATGAGATCCGCACCTACAGGGTCGCCACGGATTTCACACCGGAAATTCCCGTGCCACCTGCCGTCGATCCCATGGGTGCGGCTCCAAAGGAAGAAGAGCTCCAAGCGGCCCGGGTGGGTTCCGTAGTCTGGCAAGCTCCCCCGGATTGGAAACAGGAAGCAGCCGGTCAGTTTCTCACCGCCGCATACGCTTTACCTGGCGGTGGACGGGTCACCGTGTCGAAACTCGCCGGTGATGGCGGAGGTCTCGCTGCGAACATCAACCGCTGGCGGGGGCAGCTCGGCTTCAAGCCGATCGATGAAAGAGACATGGCCGGTCAGCCACTCAAGGTCGCGGACTCCGACGAAGTGATGCAGCTCTTCAATCTCACCTCGGAAAACCCGACCGCTGACGCTCAAGGGATTCTTGCCGGAGTTCTTCCTCTCAAGCTTGAAACCTGGTATTTCAAATTTTCCGGTCCTGTCGGCGTTCTCCGGAAATCCGAAGGACTCTTCATGGAGTTCCTGCGCACTGTCCGCATCGCAGGCAGCCCGAAAAGCACACCTGCACCCACCCCAAGCGGCGGGAAAAAAATCCTCGTGAGCCCACCCGATGGCTGGACCGCCAGCGAAGGCAGCACCATGCGTGCGGCCAGTTTCAGCGTTACCGGGCCGGACGGAACCTCGGCCGATGTTTCTGTTGTTCCGCTGGCCGGCGATGCCGGGAGTGTCCTCGACAACGTCAATCGCTGGCGCGCGCAGCTCCAACTCGCCCCACTTGAGTCCGTTGACGATCCGTCACTCGGGAAAAAAGAGCAAATTCCCGCTGGCGAAGTTTTCATCAGCCATTTGACCAGTACGGAGCTGGTGCACGACGGGAGAAAAGGCGCCATTGGCACCGCGATCCTCAGGCGCCCCGGCATGACCTGGTTCTTCAAAATCACCGGCGAAGCCACCCTCGTCCAAGCGAACCTGGAGAAATTCGACAGCTTCGTCCGCTCCGCAACCTTCCCTTGAGTCACGCCCGGTGCCAATTCTCAAATTCTTCAGCTCCCTGCGCCTGACCGTCACCCTGCTGGGTTTCGCCATGGTATTGATCTTCGTCGCCACCATCACTCAGGTCGAGTTGGGCATTCATGAGGTACAGGCGAAATTCCTGCGCTCATGGATCGCATGGTGGGACGTCATGCCCGGTGCGAAAAAGTTCCTCATCCCCATCCCCGGTGGGACGATGTTAGGGGTTCTGCTCATCATCAACCTCCTCGCCGCCCACGGCGCACGTTTCAAGCTCCGCTGGAACAAGGCAGGCATGATCGTCATCCACTCCGGCATCCTGCTGATGCTGCTGGGTGAAATTCTCACCGGACTGCTCGGGCGTGAGGCGCAGATGACCCTCAACGAAGGGGAGATATCGAACTACTCCACCTTCACCCGCGAGGTCGAGCTGGTCGTCATCCGTCCCGATGGTGATGGATTGGAAACCGTCACCGCCATCCCGCAGGCCCGTTTGAAAGAGGGCGTGGAATTCCCGTTCGGAGGCTTCACCGTGAAGATCCACAGCTACTACCCCAACAGCGAGGTTCTCCCGGAATCCGATGCCACGGAAAAGTTCGACAAGACCCGTGCCACCGATGGACTTGGAAAAGGCTATGCCGTCCGCCGCACGCCTCGCGAAACCGTGGACGACCGCCGCGACCTCACCTCGGCCTTTGTGGAGGTCATTCCGGACGGAGGAAAATCCCAAGGCCGCTGGCTGCTCTCCAACGCGTTCAAGGGCGATCAATCCTTCGAGGCAGCCGGAAGACCTTGGAAAATGTCCATCCGGCAGCGCCGTCTCTATCACCCATTTTCCATCAAGCTCCTCGACTTCAGCCACGACCGCTACCTCGGCACCGACGTCCCGAGAAACTTCTCCAGCAAGATCAAAATACTCAACCCGGACACCGGCGAGAACCGCGAGGATCTCATCTACATGAACCATCCGCTGCGCTACGGCGGCCTCACGTTCTATCAGGCCGGTTTCGAGAACGACGACAAGACCTCGATTTTCCAAGTCGTCCGTAACCCCGTCCGGACCCTTCCTTACATCTCCTGCGCAATGGTCGGTCTCGGTCTGCTCTGGGTATTTTCCCAGCACCTGATCAAAGCCATCTCCCGGCGCAACAAAATTTCTCCCGCACCATGAGTATCTTACGGAAAATCAGCGCGTGGCTCATTCCATCACTCTGCCTGCTCTTCATCGCCAGTGCCGCGTTCAAGGCCACACGGCCGTCATTAGGGCTCGATTTCAAAGGCTTCGGGACGCTCCCTGTGGTGTCTAACGGTAGAGTCCAGCCGCTCGATTCCCTGGCCCGGAACGCCCTGCTTTCCATCCACGGAAAACAAAGCGTCCCCGGCGATGGTGCCCCCGCCACACCCGCCGCATGGCTCGCTGAACTCAGTTTCAAACCCGAGCTCGCCGATACCCGGAAAATTTTCCCCATCCATCACGACGACCTCCTCGGTCTGACCAAGCTCACCCGTGGCGAGGAAAAATCCTATTCCTACGCGCAACTTCTGCCCTTCTTCCCGGCTCTGCAGCCTGAGGCGAAACGCATCGGCGCCACCGATTCAAAAACCTGGTCTCCCTATGAGAAGGCACTGATGCTTCTTACCCGGAATCTCACCCTCTACAACCAGCTCAAGCACGCCCTAGCCCTGCCCGGACAGGATCATCTCGAATCCGAATTCTCCCATTTCCTCGCCGACATCGGCGGAGCGTTGGCCGAGTCGGACAAGCAAAGCCGGGGTGAGGAATTCAACCAGTCGGCTCTCGACAACGGCACGTTGCGCATGAGGGTTGTGCTCGAGTGGACGTCGATGACGGAGGTTTATACCACTCCTTCGGGCAATGGCGCGGACGGCTGGAGGAAACTTCCGGACTCTCTCACGGACGCCGTCGAAAAGGGAACGCTCCATCCCTCAACCCTCGCATATTCCCGCCTGGGAGATGCCTACCGTGCCAATGACACCACCGCTTTCAACTCCGCCATCAAAGACTATCGGGCCTGGCTGTTGGAAAACCGCCCGGGCCATCTGAAGAAATCCTCCTCGGAAACCCTCTTCAATGCGATCGCTCCCTTCTACCTCTGCATGGTTCTCTACGTGGTCGCGTTTCTCTGCGCCATCGTCTCCTGGCTCTGGCAGGGCACCACCCTCCGGCAGGCCGCTTTCCGTGTCCTGCTCATCGGCCTCGCCCTGCACACCCTCGGCCTCGTCACCCGCATGCTGCTGGAAGGCCGCCCGCCCGTCACCAATCTCTATTCCTCCGCGATTTTCATCGGCTGGGGAGCGATCATTCTCAGCACGGTCATCGAGCTTTTCCACCGCAACGCGATCGGCACTGTCGTCGCTTCGGTCGTCGGCTTCGCCACTCTGCTCATCGCCCACCACCTGTCTCTATCAGGCGATACCCTGGAAATGATGCGCGCGGTGCTGGATACGAATTTCTGGCTCGCCACCCATGTCGTCGTCATCACCCTCGGTTATGCGTCCACCTTCCTTGCCGGCACCATCGCCATCGTCTATCTGATCCGCCGTGCCTTCGGGAACGTGCCTCAGTCCACCGCCGCCTCGTTGCGCGGCATGGTCTACGGCGTGATCTGTTTCGCCACCCTCGCCAGCTTCGTCGGCACCGTGCTCGGCGGCATCTGGGCCGACCAGTCCTGGGGCCGCTTCTGGGGCTGGGATCCCAAGGAAAACGGCGCGCTGCTCATCGTCATCTGGAACGCCATCATCCTCCACGCCCGTTGGGGCGGCATGGTCCGCGAGCGCGGCATGATGGTCATGGCTGTCTTTGGCAACATCGTCACTAGTTGGTCCTGGTTCGGCACCAACATGCTCGGCATCGGCCTCCATTCCTACGGCTTCACCGACGCCGCCTTTCTCTGGCTCAGCGCCTTCATGATCAGCCAGATGCTTGTCATGACTCTCGGACTGATCCGTGTGAGCGATCCGAACAGGGGATGATACACATGGCATCACATCCTCATTTGAAAAGGGCGGGGACAAAAAGAGCGATGGAGGCGATGGGCTGACCAACGACTTGTTCTACAGTAAGCGGAGGAAACCCATCCATCTCATGCGCGGCCCGCCCCGCCGCCCGCCACCCGCATGATCCCTATCAAAATTCCACCCCTCGACACCCTCCAACAGACCGTGTCCAGGGAACGTGCGTCCGCAAACCGGCGTAAAACCCACCGACGTCGCACAAATCCCGCCCCACGCCATCCCCAAGCCTCCACTCATGGGCGGAAGCGTAAGCGGTCAACAGAACCCCACTATGCGGCGGGGCTGGGTTGGGCATAGGATGGGACGCTATGTCATCCATCATCGAGCAACCCACAGGAACCATTGTCAAATCCGACCGCGCGGGGCGCACCCG
>JBDSNC010000280.1:0-55370 GCA_039915545.1 Luteolibacter sp. | reverse complement strand
AGCAGGATGTTGGACGGCTTGATGTCGCGGTGGATGATGCCGTTTTCGTGGGCGTGCGCGAGGCCGTTGCAAACGCCGGTGACAAGACGGATGACCTCGCTTGGATTGATCGACTTGCCGTGGGCGGAGTGATAGATCGATTTCCCAGCCACATACTCCATGATGATGAAGAGCATGCCGCCCACCTCGCCGAAGTCGTAAACGCCGATGAGATTCGGGTGATTGAGACGCGCCATGGCCTTCGCCTCCGCCTCGAATCCGGCGCAGAACGCCGCATCCTTGCTGAATTCCTGAGGCAGGATTTTCAGCGCGACAGTGCGGTCGAGCGATTTCTGGACGGCACAATAGACCGCGCCCATGCCACCGGTAGCGATCAGCCCCTCGATTTCATAGCCAGGGAAGAGCTCGTTCAGCTCGGCGGGATCGGGTGCCGTAAAGCCGACGTGTTCATGGGAATCGCTCATGGAAAAATGGAAACGCGAAGTAAATCACATCGCACGGGAGATTAAGCTTAATAAACTAAAAATTTCAAGACCAATGATCCTCCGGGACCCGGTTAACCTGTTAACCCCCCGATCAGCAAAACGTCGCGCGCGATCGAAACGAAGCTTGCCCGCAGGCCCCGAAATCGCGGATCACTCCGCCGCATGAACGAAGCGGATGTGATGGCGAGCTGCGGTGAGGACGGAATCCGGAAAATGGTGGCTGCGTTCTACCGCCGGGTGCAAACCGACGATCTCATCGGCCCGATGTATCCCGACAAGGACTGGGCGGGAGCCGAGGAACGTCTGGCGGGATTCCTGTTGTTCCGACTCGGCGGCTCGAATGCTTACATTGAATCGCGCGGCCACCCCCGTTTGCGGATGCGCCACCACCCTTTCCAAATCGGCACCGCAGAGCGCGACCGCTGGCTGGAACTGATGGGAGCCGCCATGGACGAGACGGAAGTTCCCGCTATCGCCCGCTTTTTTCTCGATCCGTTTTTCGCCCAAGTCGCCGATTTTCTGAGAAATCACCCCAACGGCGCGTGATAGACGACCCACTCCGGGATCTTGATCGATGTGTTATAGAGCAGGTGGAGCGCGATTACCGTGCCGAGCGAGCCGGTTGAGGCGTAAAGCAGCGCGCAGGTGAAACCGAAAATCCCCACGCTCACGAAGCCGTAGGCATCGTAAAAATGCAGCGCAGCGAAGATCACCGATGATAAAACCGCGGCCGGCACCACGCCCAACCGGTTCCAGAACGAACGGAAAAGCACGCCACGGTAGAGCGTCTCCTCGGCCAGCGGAGCGAGCAAGCAGGCGGAAATGATCGCAAACACCAATCCCCACAGCCCCGCGTCGCCCGCACTGAGCCCGCCGCCTGGATCGTTCGATACCGCGCTTCCGAAAAGCGCCCGCAGCGCCTCATCCACGATCATCAACAGCGCGAAAAGTCCGAGAATCGCCCGAAATTCGATCGGGCGGTCCATCCCCATCACCCTCGCCGCATGGGACGGTCGCTTGAAAAGCAGCCCAAGCGCGATCAGCATCGGCAACAGCCGCGCGGCGGAATCGAGGAAAATCCCGAGCACCTGCGGCAGCCCCGGCAACGAATCGATTCCAGTTTCCAGCGTCATGTTGAACCCGATCCACGCCAGCGTCGCTGCTAGAAAAACCACCAACCCGAGCGAAATCGGCCAAGCCCCGCCATAGCCTTTCCGTTTCGCATGCCCCACGGTTTTCAAACGCCACAGCGCTGACGGCAGGAAAAACAAACCCACCGCCCCCAGCAGCCAGACCGCCGATCTCACGAACACCGTCCGCGTCTTGAGCTGCAAACAATCCTCACCGTAAACCTGCCGCCAATGCCTGCCCGGCTGCGCGTTTTTTTCCCATGCTTCGATCATTTTCGCATGCCACCACGTGCCGCGATGCGTCGCCAGATTGTTTGAGCTTTCCGCGAAATCCGAAATCATATTACCACCCAACACATTTTCCAGCGTCTCCAACACCGGCAGCCGCTCCTGCTCCGCTTTCACGATTGCAAATGCCTCCGATCCCCGCGGACTGATCGACTTCTCCGCAGCAAGTTTTTGAAAAACCTCCAGCGCCTCCCGCCTCGCCACCACCGGTGTTTCCACTCCCGCCAGCGACCGCAGCCAGACAGGATCCTCTGTCATCACATCCGCCAGCCGCAGGTCGCGGTCGATTTTCACCAACGCCATTTCCTCCGTTCCCGGCGCGTAACCTGCCGTTTTTCCGAAATAATGATCCCACAGCCAGATCCCGAGTACAAACGCCAGCAGCGCGATGAACGGCTCGGGATATTCCCGCCGCAGGATACCCAGGTAGGGATTCCCCGGCTGAATCTGATCCGCTGATGATTTTTTGATAATCCGCGAGTTTTTCGTAAATTCCCCAAAAATGCAAGCCTCTCTTGATCATCTTGATCCATAAACCACTTATCCGCGAGCCCTTCGATTTTTCCATTGGCGGTCACACCCGGCCATCACAGTTTCCCCCGAAGCCAAATGTCCGATCCCACCGAAATCGTCCTGACCACCAGTTACATCACGGCGCTCGGCCTGTTCGCCGCCGCCGCGATCGGGAGGAAACTACTCGTCAGGAAAACCTTGGATGACACTCCGGTCGAGGCGGTTTCGGAATCCGAAGACTCGCCCTACCGGTCCCCGCTTTCAAACGATCTCCCGCCGCCGCTTTCAGGGAAAGTGCCCGTTTGGTTTTACCAGCCGTTCGACCTGCTCGGCATCGGCATGATCTACCTGGTTTTTTTCGCCCTCGTCATCGCCTCGGTCCGCTCCGCCCAAAAGGCGGATCTCGTGCTCGATCCCAAAGCGTTACTGATTTCCATCGGCTTTCAGTTCGCCATCGCCGGAACCGTCGCCTTCATCGTCACCCGGCGCGCCAGTATGGTCGAGTGGCTCGGCCTCCGCTGGCAGTCGTGGCCGTGGGTGTTTCTCATCGCACCCGCCACCGTCGCGCTGATGTGGTTGTTTTTCGGCACGCTCCAGGCCAGCGGCTACATGAAATGGATGGAGTCGCTTGGCGTCGAGTCAGTGCAGGACACGGTGAAACTCCTGCAAACCTCCAAGGATCCGCTGATTCTCGGGCTCATGGCCTTCGCCGCCGTACTCGCCGCGCCGGTTTGTGAGGAAATCGTTTTCCGCGGTTATTTCTATCCGGCGGCGAAAAAATTCGCCGGCCCTTGGGCAGCGGGAATCTTCTCTGCGCTCGTTTTCGCCTCGGCCCATGGAAGCCTGAGCGCGCTGCTGCCGTTGTTCATCTTCGGCTGCGTCCTCGCCTTCATCTACGAGAAAACCGGCTCGCTGTGGGCCCCTATCGCCGTGCATTTCTGTTTCAACGGCGCGACCGTGCTGGTGCAGATCGCCGCCCGCGTCTATCACCTCCCGCTCGATTCCGTGCAGTGAAAACACTCCGCGACATCGGCGAGGACGCCTTGATCGAGCGCCTGATCGGCCTCGTCCCGCGCGATCCCGATCCCGCCGCCGGCCCGGGCGACGACTGCGCCGTCATCGACCAGGATTCCCCCACCCTGCTGCTCTTGAAAACGGACGCTCTCGTCGAGCACGTGCACTACCTTCCCAACGCTCCGGCCTTGGCGGTCGGCTGGAAATCCGTCGCCCGTGTCATCTCGGATTTCGCCGCGATGGGAGGACAGCCGGAGCGATTTCTCATCACCCTCGCCCTGCCGCCGGAAACTGAAGTCGCCTGGGTGGAGGATCTCTATCGAGGCATCGGCGACTGTCTGGAAAAATTTGGCGGCGTGCTCGCCGGAGGAGAGACCTCCAGTGTTCCCGCCGGTTCGGCGAAGGTCATTTCCATCGCCGCCACCGGCAGCGTGCTTCGTGAGAATCTTGTCATGCGCTCCACCGCCAAGCCCGGCGATTTTTTGTTAGTCACGGGGAAGCTCGGCGGCTCGATCCGGGGCAAGCACCTCGACTTCACCCCGCGCCTATGGGAAAGCGGCTGGCTTACCTCCACCTTCAAACCCACGGCCATGATAGATCTGTCCGACGGCCTGGCGAAGGATCTCCCGCGCCTCGCCGCCGCATCCGGATGTGGATTCATCATCGATGAAAACTCACTCCCGCTCACCGAAGGCTGCACTGCTGCTCAGGCCCTCGGGGATGGCGAGGATTTCGAGCTGCTTTTCACCATCGAAGCCGGACTCGTGACCGAACTTCTGGAATCCTGGCCATTCCCGGACCTTCCCATCACCGTCATCGGCAAGCTCGTTCCCACCGGCACCGGCCAATCCCTCACCGGAGGTTGGGAGCACTTTAAGGAGGGGGGATCTCCGGTCCACCCGTCCGGCACGGGAGACTAGCAAACCACCCCTCGGGTGAACTGCCGGCTGAACGAAAATTATCACAAAATCTTCCCCGCCATCGATACGGGTCGACCGGAGATCGACCCTCCTTATTCCGCAGCTTCCCGGATCGCCTCAAGCTCCTCCCAGCGCGTGTAAAGCGCCGCAGCCCGTGCTTTCACCGCCTCCAGCTTCGCCGCCATTTCCGGAATCTCCTCGAACCGCTTCGCTTGGAATTCCGGATCGTGCAGCAGTGCTTCGATTCCCTCGGCCTCCTGCTCCACTTCCAGAATCGCGGTTTCCATTCCTTCGAGTTCGGCCTTCTCCTTGAAGCTCAGTTTGCGCCCCTGCTTCGCCTTGGGAGCAGCCGCAGCGGATTTATGACGGGCTGCGGCATCTCTCGCCGCAGCCTGCACTTGGATGCGCTCGGCGGCTTCGCGGGCCTGGCGTTTTTCCAAATAGTAAGAGTAATTTCCCTCCTGCACGTTCACTCCGCCGTCTTCGAAGGCGATGATCTGATCGCAGATTCGATCAAGGAAATAGCGATCATGAGAAACCACGATCACCGAGCCATCAAACGCCGCGAGTGCCTCTTCTAACATCCGTAGCGACGGCAGATCGAGATCGTTGGTTGGCTCGTCGAGCACGATCAGATTACCGCCGTTTTTCAAGACCTTCGCCAGCATCAGCCGCGCGCGCTCACCGCCTGATAGAAGATCGACCCGCTCGTTGATGCGCTTGTCGTCGAAGAGGAAACGCCGGAGATAGTTCCGCGCGCCGAGCGGCTGGTTGCCGAACATCAGCTTCTCATTGCCGTCGGAAATTTCATCCAGCAGCGAACCCGTGCCATCGAGCACCATCCGCGTCTGGTCGATGTAGTTCACCTTCACCCGCTTGCCCGTGACGGCCACTCCTTCGGTCGGCTCGATCTGGCCGAGGCAGAGTTTGAGCAACGTCGTTTTACCCACGCCGTTCCTGCCGACGATGCCGGTGCACTGGCCCGGCCGCAGCTTGTAGGTTAGATTACGGAACAACCACCGGGGAGATGTTTCGGAGCCGACGTTCACGCCCGCGCCTTCCAGCTCGACAACGATGTTCCCCAAGTCCGGAGCCGGCGGGATGAGCAGGTCCATCTCGCGCTCTTCGGGCGGCGCTTCGAGGCCTTCAATTTCGTAATATTTGTCGAGACGCGTGCGCTGCTTGGTTCCGCGCGCCTTGACGCCGGACCTAACCCACTCCAGTTCCTCCCGCAGGAACCGCTGGCGGCGGCGCTCGGTCTGGCTGGCGATCTGCTGGCGGATCGCCTTCGATTCGAGGAACGCCGTGTAGTTTCCCGGATGGGAAAACGCGCGGCCCTGATCGATTTCGATGATCCGCGTGGCAATCACGTCGAGGAAGTAGCGGTCGTGCGTCACAAAAATAACAGCACCGGGGAAGCCTTTCAGATAGTCCTCCAGCCAACGGATGGACTCGGCGTCGAGATGGTTCGTCGGCTCATCGAGCAGCAACAGATCCGGCTGGCAGGCAAGCGCGCGACAGAGCGCGACCCGGCGTTTTTCACCACCTGATAGAGGACCCACCAGTGACTCCAGCGGCGGAGTGCCGAGCGCGGTGGAGGTCGCCTTGATCCGCGCGTCAAGGTTCCAGCCGTCGGCGTGGTCGATCAGATGCAGCAGGTCGGAAAGCTCCGAATCGCTGCCCTCGCCGTTTTCATAACGGCGGATCGCCTCGACGATGTCGGCAGCGCCGGACGAGATGTTTTCCTGCACACTCAATTCCGGATCGAGCTCGAATTCCTGTGGCAGATACCCGACCCGCAGCGCACGGCGCAGGGAGATTTCCCCGGAGTCCGCCATCTGCTGGCCGGTGAGGATTTTGAGCAGCGAGGTTTTCCCGCAGCCGTTGCGGCCGACCATGCCGGTTTTTTCCCCGGCCGAAACGGCGAGGGTCACGCCGTCGAGCAGCGTTTGGTAACCGTAAGTCAGGCGGATTTCGTTGGCGGAGAGGAGTGCGGACATGAAGCGGCGCGGATGTTGCCTATCTCCGGCCAAACGTCCATCGCCGATCCCTTTTTCCTCATTCCGGCCGAATCTCGGGCGAAATGCTCAATTTGCGAAGATTTTACTCGACCCGCGAAACGTATTGCGACTCATTCGCAATAATAAGTCGCCGCGACTCAGCGCCGGTGGCAACGATTTCCCCAAAACATGAAAACCGTCAGCGATTCCACCACCTCCCTCCGTTCCATCGGCCGCTCGGAAAAATTTGCCATGAGCAGCACCTTGTTGGCGCTCAGCCAGCTCGTCGTCTCGGCGGCACCGGCCACCAGTCCGACTCCGGAAGAAGATAAAACGCCAGCCGAAGGAGACAGCAACGCCCTTCCCCAGATGGTCGTCCAGGCGGACGGCACGAAAACACTCTACAAGCCGGAAAACCTGAGTTCGCAGAAATACACCGTTCCCCTCCGCGACATTCCGCAGACCGTGACCGTCATCCCCGAGGAAGTGATGAAGGAACAAGGCGCGTCGAGTCTCCGCGACGTGCTGCGCAACGTTCCGGGCATCAGCATCCAGGCAGGCGAAGGCGGTCAGCCTCCCGGCGACAACCTCTCGATCCGCGGCTTCAGCGCCCGCTCCGATCTGTTTGTGGACGGCGTCCGTGATTTCGGCGGCTACAGCCGGGATACCTTCAACACCGAGCAGGTGGAAGTCGTGAAAGGCCCGTCTTCCACCAATGCCGGCCGCGGTTCGACCGGTGGAACCGTCAATCTTTCCTCGAAAATGCCGCATTTGAACAACGCCTACGCGATCATGCTCGGCGGCGGCACGGACGAGTTCGCCCGCACCACGGTGGATATGAATCAGGAAATTCCCGGACTGAAAGGCTCCGCGGTCCGCTTCAACGGAGTTTACAACACGATGGACGTTCCGGATCGCGACAACGTTTCCCAGGAGCGTTGGGGCATAGCTCCTTCCGTCACCTTCGGGCTCGATACCGACACCCGCTTCACCCTCAGCTACTTCCACATGGAGGAGGACAACACGCCGGACTACGGCCTGCCATGGGTGCCGCGCAGTTTCATCCTGCCGACTGGGGCGCAGAACAACATCACCGGTCTGCACTCGGGACGTCCGCCGGTGGATGACAGCAACTGGTATGGCCTTTCCAGCCGCGATCACAACGAAACGCAGACCGACATTCTGACGGCGATCTTCGAAAAGGATTTCAACGACGATCTCAAGCTCACCAACATCACCCGCTACGGTCGCAACACCATCGATCTCATCGCTACCCCGCCGCGCTTCTTCACCGATCCTGCGGTCCCGGGCTCCAACAGCCTTCCTCCGGGCGTCGATCCCACTTCTGTCAGACGAACGGATGTGAAATATCGTGACGAAGTCGATACGGTCATTTCCAACCAGACGGACGTCCGCTACGATTTCCTAACCGGAAAAATCAAACACGAGATGGTCGGCTCGCTCGAATTCGCCAGCGAAAAATCGAAGAACAAACTGCGCGACGATTTGAACAAGGCGAACATGCCTTTTACGGATCTGGAAAATCCGGACTCCTCGGCGTCCTATGATCCGGACATCTTCTACACCGGCTTCGTCAACCGCGTTTCCGCCGACACCTTCGCGGTTTCCCTGTTCGACACCGCCCACCTCACCGACCAATGGTTGCTGAGCGGCGGCGCCCGTTGGGAGTCGATCCACTCTGATTTCGGCGGCCCGTCCACGGTCACTCCCGGCACCTCGTTCAGTGACAGCACGGCCAACGATCTCTTCAGCTACCGCGCCGCGCTCACTTACAAGCCGGTGCAAAAAGGCAGCGTCTATCTGAGCTACGGCACGTCGTTCAATCCCTCCGTCGAAGGTTTCACTCCCAGCGATTCCCCGACCTCCGCCACCTACTACGACGTGGACCCTGAGGAAAACACCACCATCGAACTCGGCACGAAGTGGGAGCTGTTGGATGAAAAACTGCTGCTTGCCGCCGCGCTTTTCCGCACGGACAAGACGAACGCCCGCACCGTGGATCCCACCGATCCGACCGACGTGATCTCACTCGCCGGCGAGCAGCGCGTCCAAGGACTGGAGCTCGGATTCACCGGACTCATCACCGAGCAATGGCGCGTCATCGGCGGCTATACCTATTTGGACAGTGAGGTCACCTCATCCAACAACGCGCTGGAGGAAGGCAACGAAATCGCCAATACACCTTCCAATTCGTTCAGCCTGTGGACGGTTCACGACCTGCCGAAAGGCTTCCAAATCGGTGTTGGCGCGCAGTATGTCGGCAGCCGCTACAACAACGCGAACGAGCAGACCCGCCAGGAAGCACCGGGTTTCACGATCTTCAACGCGATGGTCGGCTATCAGCTCAACGAGAACGTTTCGTTCCGCCTCAACGGCTACAACCTCGGCGACAAGGACTACATCGACCAGCTCGGCGGCGGCCACTACGTCCCCGGCCAGGGACGTTCCATCTCGCTCACGGCGGACATCAAATTCTAACACACCATGCTGATCAAGATCCCCGATGTACTCACTGCCGCGCAGGTGGCCGAGGCCCGCGAAATTCTCGATGCCTCCGGCTGGGTGGATGGCAAGGTCACCGCCGGTCACCAATCCGCGAAGGCGAAGGACAACATGCAGCTCCCCGAAGGTTCGCCCGCCGCGCAAAAGCTCGGCGCGATGATCCTCGAATCGTTAGGAAAAAATCCGCTGTTTCTTTCCGCAGCGCTGCCGCTGCAGGTTTTCCCGCCGCTTTTCAACCGCTACACCGGCGGTCAGTCATTCGGCACCCACGTGGACAACGCGATCCGCCAGATCCCCGGCACCGGCCAGCGCATCCGCACGGATCTGTCAGCCACGCTGTTTTTCGCAGGGCCGGATGAATACGACGGCGGCGAGCTGTGCATCGAGGATACCTACGGCGTGCAGCGGGTGAAACTGCCCGCCGGCCACATGCTGCTCTATCCGTCCACCAGTCTGCACCACGTCACTCCGGTGACACGCGGCGCGCGGATCTGCTCCTTCTTCTGGCTGCAAAGCATGATCCGCAGCGATGATCAGCGCACGCTGCTCTTCGATCTCGATCTCGCCACCCAGCGCATCGCCGGCGAGTTCGCCGGACAGAAGGCCGCCGAAGACAGCGCGGTGCAGCTCACCGGCGTCTATCACAACCTGCTGCGGCAGTGGGCCGAGATGTGACGATGACAGTTAGGAGATCTATTTTCTGGCTGCATCTCGCTATCGGCTTGTCCGCCGGAGCCCTCGTGGCGGTGATGTCGGTGACGGGAGTGCTGATGGCGTTTGAACGCCAGATCACGGAACAGGCGGATGGATTCCACATCACTCCCGGTGCCACCGTGCTGGGACCGGAAAAACTGTTGGAAAATCCGGCGTTTGGTAAAACCGCACCGTCGTCGGTCGGCTTCGAGCGCGATCCGGCGAAACCTGTCACCTTCCAGTTCGGCAAGGACAAGACGACCTTCGCCGATCCCTCCACCGGTGAATCCCTCGGCGAGGGAAACACCACCGTCCGCGGGTTTTTCAAATTCATCCTGTCGTGGCACCGCTGGCTCGGCCGCGAGGGGGCGTCGCAGGAGACTGGAAAAGCGATCATCGGTATCGGCAACCTGCTGTTCCTGTTCCTCGTGGTTTCCGGGATTTTCCTCTGGTTCCCCAAACGCTGGACACGGCCGGCTTTCAAAGCGGTCACACTGCTCCAACGCCGCCTCAAGGGCCGCAGCCGGGACTGGAACTGGCACAACGTCTTCGGTTTCTGGGCCGCCGTTCCGCTGCTAGTTGTCGTCACCAGCGGCACCGTGATTTCCCACCAGTGGGCGAACAATCTCGTGTTCCGGATCGTCGGAGAAACACCGCCGCCAAAGGGTGAGAAAAAGAAGCCGCAGAAAGCCACACTGCCTGAAAACCGAGCGGGACTCGATGCAGCACTGGCCGCTGTGAAAACCGCGAACCCGGCGTGGCAGTCGATCCAGCTCCAGCTCCCGTTCGAAAAATCCGCTACCTTCGCCGTCGCCGATTCGCATCGCGGCCGGCCGGACCTGCGCCGCCAGGTCACGGTCGATCTAGCGAGTTCCACCATCCTCAAATCCGAAGGCTTCGAAGCCCTCAGCACCGGCCGCCAGGCGCGCACATGGATCCGCTGGATCCACACCGGCGAAGCGGGCGGCATCGCCGGACAAACCATCGCCGGTCTCGCCGCCTCCGCGAGCGCGGTGCTCGTCTGGACCGGATTCGCTCTCTCGTGGCGGCGCTTTTTCGGAAAACGGACCACCGCCTGATGGAATCGAAACGCCACATGCTCGAAGGCATCGCCCTGATGGAACAGGGTGAATGGCAGACCGCGCTCGGCCATTTCGAGAAGGCGATAGAAATCCGCGAGGCCCTGCCCTGGCGCAGCGACGTGGAATCCGCCTGGGTGCTCGCCGCCGCATGGATCAACCGCAGCGACGTCCTGCGCATGCTTGGAAACACCGATGAAGGCATACTTTCGTTAGACCGCGCGATCGAGGCGATGCAGCACGTCCCGCTGGAAACAAACGCGGGCTACGCCGACCGCCTCATCCTCGCTTGGATCAACCGCGCCACCGCCTGCGGTGAGGCGGACCGTATGGCGGATGCACTCGCCGGATTTTCAAAAGCGGAAGAGCTGTTGGAAACTTGGGGCGGCACGCCGACACCCGGGCGAAAGCTGATGGCCTCCATGCTCCACGCCAACCGCGCGCGCGTGCTGTTGGAGATGGGCAGCACTGTCGGCAGCTGGCAAAGCGCGCGGCTCGCGGTGGATTTCCTGAAAATTTCCAATGACCTGACAGGTCCCGCAGCGGAGGCAGCCATCAAGGCGCGCGGCATTCTGTGCCGAGCGCTGGCCATGCTTCTGAACCAGCCGGACGGCATCGCTCTCGCACAGGACTGGATCGCACGCGCCACCGATTCCGCGGAAGAGGCACTCGCGATTTCCCGCAGTTCCGGCTACCGGGGCGCATGGATCGCCGATCTGGTCCGCTACGGGGCGAAGATTTACCGCGTCTGCCAGCCGCATTTCCTCGCCGAGTTCATCCGAGAATGGACCACCGGCGACGGACCACTCTCCGACGATGGGACCCTCAAGCGGGAAATGGCGGGGGAACTCCTGCTCGCGCAAGCCGACCTTGAGCGGCGGGTGCGTCTCGCCCCACATGAAACGAAAATTGTCAGCCGCGAGATCAAAACACTTTCAACCCTGCAAATTGTCCAAAAGGAACTGACCTCCCGCACGTTGTAGATTTCCGCAGCAATCGATTTCCCAAACACACGAAGACCCCGATCCCACATTTCACTTGCGCGAGTTGAGATCCCATCTCAATAAGACATCCTTCTCTTATGTCCCCGTTCCTCTATGCCCTCAACATCGGCACACTGGCCACTTGGCTCAGCGTCGCGGGTTTTGGCACCATTGGGATCGTTATTCCCGTCACCTTCGAAATTCTGCAAAAGGACAAGTCGGACGATCCCTACAAAGACTTGGAATCCACCGTCCTGATGGAGGATTTCACCACCGGCGATCTTCCACCATCCCAGGAAACCGACACCGGCACCACCGGCGAGGCTGAGGAAACCGACGTTCCCCTCGCCGAGCAGGAAACCCTCCCCACCCCGCCCGACATGCCGGAAACCGCGGAAATCACGCCTCTGCCGGAGATTCCCGACATGCCGCCTCCGGTCGCCCGATCAAGCGAAAACACCGCACCCGCTCCCACCAAACCCCGGCCGGTTCCCACCACCAACAGCAAGAACCCCACCCGCTCGACCATGCCCACCAGCGCCACCGGCGGTTCGCCAAAAGGCAAGGCCGACGCAAAAGGCAAAACCGGCAACGGCGGACAAAACGGCGGCAGCGGCATGTCCGACGCCAAGCGCCTCGCCGGCGGCCGCATGCCCGCGCCGTCCTATCCGTCGGAAGCCCGCGCGAAGGGCCAGACCGGCACCGTGCTCGTCGAGTTCGTCGTCGGAGAAAACGGCAGCGTCGTTTCCGCCTACGCGAAAAATCCCTCGCCTTGGCCGATCCTCAACGAACGCGCCGTCAGTGCCGTGCGGCGTTGGAAGTTTCCGCCCGGAAACGTCGTCAAATACACCCGCCCCATCGTCTTCCAACTGAACTAACACCCTGTGCTCGCCAACATCGTCGTCGAAAAATTCATCGAAGGCGGATGGGTCATGTGGCCCATCCTCCTCGCTTTCCTGCTCTCGCTCTGTGTCATTCTGGACCGCGCCATCTGGTGGTCCGTGCTCCAGTCGAAAATCCGCTCCGGTCTTCAGGAACAAGCCCGCGAGGCCATCGGCACCGGAGATTTCCCCACCGCCTGGACACTCGGAAACCGCACCGAGGAACCTTACCTCGCCAACCTCCGCGAGGGCATGAGCCACGCCAATACCTCCATGCTGGCCGCCATGCAGCTCCACGCCACCCACCTCATCGAGAAATCCGAAGCCCGCATGTGGGTGCTCTCCACCATGATCACCCTCGCACCACTGTTAGGTCTCTTCGGCACCGTTTCCGGCCTGATGGGCTCCTTCGCCGCCATCGGCACCGACCAGCTCGCAGTCACCAAAGTCACCGGCGGCATCGGCGAGGCGCTCATCGCCACCGCCTGCGGCATCGCCATCGCCGTGGTCTGCCTGCTGCCCTACAATTTCTTCCGCAAGCGCGTCTCCGTCCTCCGCTCCTCGCTGGAACGCTGGATCAACCACTGCGAGCTGCTCGTCCGTTCGGCGAAGGAACACGGCCATGATCTCGAAATCTTCGCCGCCAATCTCAACAAACGCTGATGCCCGTCCAACTCAACAGCAGTTCGTCCGGCGACGACCACAGCGACGAGGCTCGGATAGAGATCATCCCGCTCATCGACATCATGTTCTTCCTGCTCGCCAGCTTCATGATGGTCAGCCTGAGCATGACCCAGCTCAACCGCGTGCCTATCAATCTGCCGGAAGCCTCGACCGGAGTGGTCGAGACCAAAGCGCCGCCGTTCCACATCGCCATCGATCCTAACGGCGTCATCACGTGGGATGCAAAAGTCGTCACTCTATCTGAAATCACCGCGCGCCTGCAAAAGGAAGCCGCCCCGTCGGAATCCCGCGTCCTCATCTCCGCCGACGCCGAGTCCCGCCACCGCAATGTGCTCGACGTGCTCAACGCCGTGCGCGCGGCCGGGATTGAAAAAGTCAGCTTCGAATCCAAAACTCCGCAGCCGTGAGCCTCAGCCGCATTCTTCCCATCGCCAATCTCGTCGGCTGCCTGCTCATCACCGGCATCATCGTCGCCCAGTGGCTCAAGGAACGCGGTCTCGACTCGAAAATCCACGGACTCAACCAGCAGCTCGTCGCCACCCGCGACCAGTATGACGCGGAGAAAAAACACACCGCCGCGCTCGAAAGCGATGTCGCCCAGCTCAAGGAATCCATCGAGTCCACTGTAAAGTCCCGCAAGGAAACCGAAGACGCCCTCGCGAAGCTAATCGCCGAACGCGACGCCCAGGCCGCCGCTTCCGCAACGACCCTCAATCAAGCGAACCAGGAGCAGGTGAAGATCTGGGAAAAAGCCATCGCCGACCGCGACGGAAAAATCCGCGACCTGAGCGCATCCCTCACCGCCACCCGCGCCCGCCTCGACGATGCCGTCGAGAACCTCAAGGCCGCCGGCGCGAGATAAGGAGAGTGGATCTCCGGTCCACCAGTCAACGAGCCGCGAAAGAAAAACGCTTCCGGCTCCACGCTTTCTCCGCCGGAAAAATCTCGCCAAGACCAAGCATTTCCAGCAGATCTGCACATGAGCTAACTGCGGTCTTTTTCCAAGAAATCCAAACTCATGTCACACCGGGGCCTCCTTCATCACATGATCATCAACGTTTCGGATGTGAAACGGTCGTCGCCCTTCTACACCTCGATGTTCCGCTACCTCGGATACGACCTCTGCGGAAGCAGCTATGGCGAGGAATACGGTTATGAGGATTGGAAAAGATGGGATCTCGACACGCCTCACGAGATCAGCATTTGCCAAGTCCGCGCGCCCGAAAAGGGCATCCCCCACCAGCGCGGCGCACTCGGGCATCACGATCACCTCGCATTCTGTGCCGAAGACAGGGATGACGTGGATCGCTTCCACCGCGAAGTGCTGCAGCCTCTGGCAGACGATGGTTTGTGCATGATTGAAGATGCGCCATGCGATTGTCCCGAATACGGCGAAGGCTATTACGCCACCTTCTTTACCGACCCGGATGGATTGAAATATGAGTTCGTCCTCAATCCGAATCACTTGATCAAAAAAGCACTGAGGGACAACCCGGAAACTCCGGCCTGAGCCTTTCAATTCCATGACACGCGTTTTCCAACAAGCGGACCTCGATCCATGCGTGGATCTGTTCCTCGCCACTTTCGCCAATCCGCCATGGAACGAAACGTGGGATCGCGCCGTCGTCCGCGCACGCCTGGAGCAGATCGTCAGGACGCCCCTGTTTTACGGAGCGGTCGTTGGTAACGAAGAAATCACCGGGTTCGCATTCGGCTTCTCGGAACCGTGGCACGAGGGAACCCATTTCTATCTGAAGGAAATGTGCATCAGTCATGACCATCAAAGACAGGGACTTGGGACCCGTCTCATGGATTTTCTCCTCACCGAACTCGCAGCACGCGATACCAAGCGGGTTTATCTCCTGACCGCGCGTGGTGACATGTCGGAGGCGTTCTATTCCAAGATCGGATTCTACACGAGCCCGAAGATGATTCTGATGGCCCGCCGGATTGAAGATTGCGGAATCGCGTGATGCGAAACTAACAGCGGGAAGGCGGTGGCTGGAAACGAAGAAACCGGCGAAAATCGAATCGGGGGGGAATTCAATTTACGACGGTTTCCTGAACTCGGGGGGGAGTGTCATTTCCGTCACCGCATTTTCCTCGGGGGGAAGGACGTCCGCGGCGACAGGAAAAGAAATACCCCAATTCCGGCCGTTCCACCATCGCGTGATCGCGTACACGCCATCGCGGACGGGCGGAAAGAATGGGACGCACGGGGTTGATTGGTCTTGCCCAAAGCGGCCCGCGCCTCCATTCCGGGGCGGACCGGTTCCACTTCCTCAAGCGCATGAGCACGAAGCTGACATCAGAAGTATTGGCAGAGCTTCTCCAGGCGCGGAACTTCATGGCAATCCGTGCGGCGCTGGCCGGCCTGACCCCGGCGGACTCGGCGGAGGCGATCGAGGAATTCGAGCCTGCGGAACAAGCGGCGCTTTTCCGCCTGCTGCCGATGCAACTGGCCACCGAGGTTTTCGAATATCTGCCGGTGGAGGCCCAGGAGGAGTTGATTCACGCGATGGGCAACGAACAGGCGGCGGGCATCATCGACGCGATGTCGCCGGACGACCGCACCGCCCTGCTGGAGGAACTGCCGACGGCGGTCTGCGCGCGGCTGGTGGAATCGCTTTCGCCGAAAGAACGCTCGGTGGCGCTGCGGCTGTTGGACTATGCCGAGAACAGCATCGGCCGGATGATGACATCCGAGTATCTCACGCTACGCGACGAATGGACGGCCCGCGAGGTGTTGGACCACATCCGCAGCCACGGCCGCGACCGCGAGACGCTGAACGTGCTCTACGTGGTGGATCCGGCGGGAAAACTGGTGGACGAGGTCCGCATCCGCGAAATCCTGCTCTGTTCGCTGGAAACGCGGGTGAAGGACTTGCGCAAGAATGTTTTCATCGCACTAACAGCGACTGATGATCAGGAGACGGCGGTCGCCGCATTCCGGAAATACGACCGCACCGTGCTGCCGGTGGTGGACGGGCACGGCGGGCTGGTCGGCATCGTGACGGTGGACGACATTCTCGACGTGGTGGAGGAGGAGGCCACGGAGGACATCCAGAAGCTCGGTGGTATGGAGCAGCTCGATGAGCCATACATGGATATTTCCTTCGCCCGGCTGGTGAAAAAGCGGGCGATCTGGCTGGTGGTGTTGTTCATCGGCGAACTCTTCACCGCCACGGCGATGAAGCACTTCGAGGGCGAGATCGCCAAGGCACTGGTGCTCGCGGCATTCGTGCCGTTGATCATTTCCAGCGGTGGAAACAGCGGCTCGCAGGCAGCCACGCTGATCATCCGCGCGATGGGCATCGGCGAGGTGAAACTCTCCGACTGGTGGCGGGTAATGCGCCGGGAGATTTTTTCAGGCCTCACGCTGGGACTCATCCTCGCCTTCATCGGTGCCCTGCGGATCGCCCTGTGGGCGAAAATTTTCCCCAACATCTACGGCGAACACTGGGCTCTCATCGCCCTCACGGTCGGGCTCTCGCTGGTTGGCATTGTGCTCTGGGGCACGCTCTCCGGCTCGATGCTGCCGTTCCTGTTGAAACGGGTCGGACTCGATCCCGCGACATCGTCCGCTCCTTTCGTCGCCACGCTGGTGGACGTGACGGGACTGATCATCTACTTCGCGGTGGCGGGCGTGGTGCTGCGCGGCACGCTCCTGTGAGACCGGATTTGCGGTTCGACAGGCGGAGGCGTTTTCCGTCATAAGCCCGCCACGCATGCCAGACGCCCGCCAACTCCTCCGCGATCACCACGGCCACGAGTCGGACAAGGTCGCTTTCATCGAGCTGTTTTTCGATCTCGTTTTCGTCTTCGCCATCACGCAGCTCTCGCACTCGCTGATCGGACATTTCAGCGCGGAGGGCGCGTTGCAGACCACGATGCTGCTGCTCGCGGTGTGGTGGGTTTGGATTTTCACGACGTGGGTGACGAACTGGCTGGATCCGGAAAAAATCCCGGTGCGCTTTTTATTGTTAGCGATGATGCTGCTCGGGCTGATCCTCTCGGCAGCTCTGCCGCAGGCGTTTGCTGACAAGGGACTGGCGTTCGCCGGGGCCTACGTGCTGATGCAGGTGGGGCGCTCGCTGTTTTTCCTGTGGGCAGTGAAAGGAAACGCCCTGATGGTGCGGAATTTCCAACGCATCCTGGTCTGGCTGGCGGCAGGCGGGATTTTCTGGCTGGCGGGAGCTTTTCTATCAGGAGGCTCGCGGGTGGTGCTGTGGGGCGTGGCTCTGGCCATCGAGTATGTTTCTCCATCGCTGGGTTTCAGGGTGCTGGGATTGGGGAAAACGCCGGCCGACGAATGGAAGGTCTCCGGCCATCACATCGCCGAGCGCTGCGGGCTTTTCATCATCATCGCGCTGGGGGAATCGATTCTTGTCACCGGCGCAACATTGAGCGGGCTGCCGTGGAATGCGCCGACCGTGACGGCGTTCGTCGTTTCCGTAGTCGGCAGCATCGCGATGTGGTGGCTTTATTTCGACACGGCATCCGAGTTCGGCAGCCGGAAAATTTCCGCTTCGGAAAATCCCGGAGCGCTGGCACGGCTAGCCTATACGTATCTGCATTTGTTCCTCGTCGCCGGAATCATCGTGACGGCGGCAGCGGATGAATTCGTGCTGGCGCATCCGTCCGGTCACAGCGATTTGAAAACGACGGTCTGCCTGCTGGGCGGCGCGGGATTGTATTTGTTGGGCAATTTCCTCTTCAAATGGGCGATCCGGGGGCAAGCGCCGGTTTCCCATCTGCTCGGGATCGCGGTGCTCGGCCTGCTCGTTCCGGCAGCTTCGCATCTGGAGCCATGGCTGCTCTCGGCGGCGGTCACGGTGGTTTTGATCGCGCTGGCGGCTTGGGAAAAGCACGCACGCTGCCTCGCCGGGTGAAAATCCGGGCGTGAATCACGTCTTGCCGCCTGCGCCCGCGCCTGCTTCCCTTCGCGGCCCAACCTTTCAACTTATGGCCAATAAAGATGTCACCGATCCCGCCCGCATGGAAAAAATCGTGTCGCTGTGCAAACGCCGCGGCTTCGTTTTCCAAGCCGGGGAACTTTATGGCGGCCTGAACGGCGTCTGGGATTACGGCCCGCTCGGCGCGGAGCTGAAGCGGAATTTAAAGGATTTCTGGTGGCGGAAAACCGTGCAGGAACGCGACGACGTGCTCGGCATGGACGGCTCGATCCTGACGATGGAGCAGGTGCTCGTCGCCTCCGGTCACGTTGGTGGATTTTCCGATCCGATGAGTGATTGTCTTCTCTCAAAGGCCCGTCTCCGCGCGGACCAGATCCCGGAGCAGGATGGAACCGCCGTCTGGTTCACCGGCGCGAGCCACCCGGCCAGCGATTGGAGCGTCCAGCGTGAATTCGCGGTTCTCGTCGCTCCCGGCAAGGAAGTCGGTGAGGCGCACAAGACAGCGCGGAAATACTACGCCGAGTTCAATCCTAACAAACAGATCTCGCCAAAGGAAATCGAGCTTGTCGAAGATCGTCGCGAAGAAGTCACCGGCACTACTCGTTTCAATCCTGACAACGGCTCACTCCTCACCGAGCCGCGTCAGTTCAATCTGATGTTGCAGACCAATTTCGGTGCAACCGGCGAACAGATCGCCTACCTCCGTCCGGAAACGGCGCAGTCGATTTTCGTGCAGTATAAGAACGTGCTCGATTCCAACCGCGTGAAGCTGCCATTCGGTATCGCGCAGGTCGGCAAGTCGTTCCGGAACGAAATCAACCCGCGCAATTTCACCTTCCGTTCGCGCGAGTTCGAGCAAATGGAGATCGAATATTTCTGCCATCCCGACGACGGCATGCGCCTCACCGACGAATGGCTGGAGACGCGCCTTTCCTTCTACGAGGAAATCGGCATCCCGCGCACGAAGCTCCACATCAACGACATTCCCGACGGTGAGCGCGCGTTCTACTCGAAGAAGACCTACGACATCGAATACGAATTCCCGTTCGGCGTGCAGGAGCTCGAAGGCGTCGCTTACCGCACCGACTACGACCTCGGAGTCCATCAGAAAGCGGCCGGCAAGCCGCTGCTCTACTTCGACGAAGAAACGAAGGAAAAGTTCCTCCCGCACGTCGTCGAGCCATCCGCCGGTTGCGACCGCACTGTGCTCGCGCTGATCTGCGAGGCCTTCGACGAGGAAGTCCTAACCGATGAAAAGGGCAAGGAAGACGTCCGCACCGTCCTCCACTTCAAGCCCGCGATGGCTCCGATCAAGGTCGGTATTTTCCCGCTGCTGAAGAAGAACGAGGAGCAGGTCCGCATCGCAAAGGAAATCCAGAAGTCACTGCAGAAATGGTTCACCGTGTCCTACGACGACGGTGGAGCCGTCGGCCGCCGCTACCGCCGCCAGGACGAAGTCGGCACGCCGTTCTGCGTGACGGTCGATTTCGAAACACTCGGCGAGGAAAATCCCGATTTGAAAGGTACGGTCACCATTCGCCACCGCGACTCGATGGAGCAGGAGCGCCTGCCGATCAGCGGGCTGCTTGCGTGGCTGCTGGAGCGTGTCCGCTAACAGAATTATTGAAGGATGAAAATAGCGGACTCCCTCACCGGAGCCCGCTTTTCATTTTTCAAACCATTCCTGCGGCGGTGCGATCACGCGAAGACCTTCGATTCGCTTGAAATGTGCGTCCGAGGTGAGGACTGCCGCACCGATTGTGATCGCGCTTGCCGCAATGACCACGTCCGTTCCCGGAATGACCAGTCCTTTCCGGTCCAGCTTCCATGCAAGTGTGGCAGCTTCATCCCAAAGCCGGTTCGAAGCCGGGATATTGACCATCACGTCCATAAAATCGTTAAGCCTGCGGTAGGCTTTCGGAGATTTCACACCACGCAGCACCTCCACCCGCACCATCCCACAAATCGCCAGATCGCGGGTTCCCGCCCAACGGTAAAGCCACGGTGCCGGATCCCCACGATATTTCATGAGGTCGATGAACACATTGCTGTCGATCAGTACATCACTTTCCATATTTTTTGGGATCTTCGGCGACTTTGCTGCTCAGTGGATCATACACGGCCAGATTCTTGGGATCATATCCGGGGAAAACGGCACCTTCCCATTCTTCGGCCGTCAAACCCAAGCCCTCGGTGCCGAAACGGCGGAACCGCGCCTTGCGGTCCAGCTCGCGCAACGCCATTTCCACGGCTTCGGTCTTACTTTCGTAGCCGTATTCGTCCATGACGCGCTTCAGCAAGCCTTCATCAATGTGCATGGTCATCTTCATGCCATACTCAGTATGGCATAAGGCTCTCATTGTCGAGATTTTTCCCGAACTCTCCCCACCGCATGCCTTCTTCAAGGCTTCTCCGCCTTCGCGATCTCCACCGCGAAAACATAGTCCGGGCCAAGCATGTTGGACCGGAAGATGATGAACTTCAAATCGGGGCTGAAGGTCGGGTTCGGCTCAAGTCGGTAGTTGTGTTTCGACATGTTCACCAGCTTCTCGGATTCGAGGTAGCCGCCCTTGATCAGGTTTTCGCCCACGGTTCCACGCGAAGGGACAAGCACGGGACGAAACAGAAAGATCCATGGTGAATTGTTGTCGCCGTCACCGCAGTAGAGCTTGGCATCCGGCGATGAGTTGTCGTGGATCGACGATTGGTCCGCATTGTATTGCAGCCAGGTGCGTTCGGAGGTGGCGACATTGTAGCTGGCGATGAAGGAGACCCGGCCGCCGCGCGGGAAGTGGAGTTGATAGAAAATCGTCTTGCCGTCCGCGCCCCACCACTCGTGGCCGGCGATCTCCATTTCCATCGTCCGTTTGTGGACGAGTTGGTTGCGTGTGCCGTCGGTGCGGATGGTCCAGATCCGGTCGACTTGCTGCCAGGAGCCTTCGTGGCAGTACATCAGAATCGTCGGATCGGTCGGGGAGAATTGCAGGTGGTTCAGCCAATCCGTGCGGTGTTCGAGGAGGTTGAAAATTTTGCCGGATTTGAGATCGATGGTGAACAAGGTGGTCGGCAGTTTCGCAGCCAGGCGCTTGGCCATACGCTCGCTCTTGTCCTCGGGCTCGCCCATGTTGGTGTCGGAAATTCTGCCGCCCGGTTTGGTGCCGTCGTAGGCGCCACCGGCATTTGCATCGCCCTCGATGAAGGTCCCGGCGG
The DNA here is from genome assembly GCA_039915545.1 of Luteolibacter sp. Lineage (GTDB taxonomy): Bacteria > Verrucomicrobiota > Verrucomicrobiia > Verrucomicrobiales > Akkermansiaceae > Luteolibacter. The sequence continues at coordinate 34,051 of JBDSNC010000280.1, read as the reverse complement.
CCAGCGTTTCATCCGCATTAATGGTCGCCACCTTGGCCCGGCGCGGGAGGTCGACGAGTTTCTGCGTTTCTCCGGTGTCAATGTTCACCCGCCAGACGGTGGAGACGAGCGGATTGGCCGACGTCTGGGTGTAGAAAAGACTGGCAGACCGATGGCTCACGATGATCGGCTTGGCGGGTCCTTTCACCAGCGGTTTCACGTCCATGGTCGCAAGGTCCAACACCGAAATGCCCTCGGGCGTGGTATAGGCCATCTTTTTGCCATCGGGAGTGTAGCTGTTTTCGTTGAAATAGAAACTGTCGGAGCCTGGTTCGTTGGTCAGCCGGATGACGCGGTGGCCGGTGTCTGGATCGATCCATGACTTGGGCGGTTCTTCGCCAGCGCACACCGGGAGCACGAGGGCGAGCATGGAAAACAAAGCCACAGCGAGGTGTGCCGGGCAGAAAGGGAGGGGTTTCATGGATTTGGCAACCCGATATACTCCAGAACGAGTCGCCTTGTGTCATGCTCCAAATGGGTGACGGCAAAAATGAAGACCATCGTTTCACCCATTTTCCTTCCTCCGCCAAGGCTTCTTGATTCCCGCGCGGTCGCCCTCCAATCTCCGCCCATGTCCGAGCCCGCGCTGACCCCCATGATGGCCCAATACCAAGGCATGAGGAAATCCCTGCCCGCCGACATCATCCTGTTCTACCGCCTCGGCGACTTTTACGAAATGTTCTTCGAGGACGCGAAAGCCGCCTCCCCCATCATGAACGTCGCCCTCACCAAGCGAGGCGGCACCCCCATGTGCGGCGTCCCCTATCATGCGGCCCAGGGTTACATCGCCCGCTTGCTCAAGGCGGGAAAACGCGTCGCCATCGCCGAGCAAACGTCCGAGCCCGTCGCAGGAAAACTCGTTTCCCGCGAAATCGCCCGCATCCTCACGCCCGGCTCCATCGACGACCTCACCCTGCTCGACGACGAACGCCCGAATTACCTCGCCGCCGTTTTCCGCCATGGAAAATCCCTCGGACTCGCCTGCATCGACCACACCACCGGCGAGTTCACCATCGCCGAGTATGGCGACATCGGCCTGCTGGAGGACGAACTCGCCCGCATTTCCCCGTCCGAGCTGCTCATCCCGGACCACCAGACCGCCGAGTTCGGAGCGCTGCGGAACTTCCTCGTTTACGAAGGCTACACCTTCCTCCCCGAGCACGCGAACCAGCTCATCAAGGACCATTTCAACGTCCACTCGCTCGACGGCTTCGGCTGCGCCAGCCTCCACGCCGCGAGCGGTGCCGCCGGTGCCGTGATGCATTATCTCATCCATCAGCTCCGGAGAAACTGCTCCCACCTCCACACCCCGGGGGTCCGGGAAAACGCCGATCACGTCCTCATCGACGCCGCCTCACAACGCAATCTCGACCTCGTCGACTCCCGCTCCGGCAAACAGCACACGCTGCTAGGCGTGCTCGACCGCACCGCCACTCCGATGGGCGCGCGCCTCCTCCGCGACTGGATCCTCCACCCGCTCCGCGATCTAACTACCCTGACCGCCCGCCAGGACATCATCGCCGCGTTTCTGGCAGAACCCTTCCTCCTCTCCAAATGCCGGGAATCGCTCAAAGGCATCCGCGACATCGAGCGCACCACTTCCCGCCTCTCCCAAAACTCCGGCAACGCCCGCGACCTCCAGTCCCTCAGCATCTCCCTCTCCCACATACCCGCTCTCAAGGAAGATCTTTCTTCCCTCTTCCAATCAACAATCATCAATCATCAATCATCAATCGGAAATCACCTTCACAACTTCTCCGACCTAACAAACCTATTATCCTCCTCCCTCGCCGACGAGCCCCCGTCCAACCTCCGCGACGGCGGCATCATCCGCGATGGCTGGTCGCCCGAGCTCGACGAACTCCGCTCCGCTGCCCGTGGCGGAAAGGACTGGATCGCCCGCCTCCAGGAAGACGAACGCAAACGCACCGGCATCGACTCGTTGAAAATCAAATTCAACAACGTCTTCGGTTACTTCATCGAAATCACCACCAGCCACCTGGCAAAAGTCCCGGACGACTACACGCGCAAGCAAACCATGTCCAACGCCGAGCGCTACATCACCCCGGCGCTCAAGGAGATGGAAAACAAGGTGCTCGGCGCGGAAGAACGCTCCAAACAACTCGAAGCCGAACTCTTCGCCCAGCTCCGCACCCAGGTCATCACCCACCTCCCGCGCCTTCAGGAAACCGCCGCCGCCATCGCGGAAATCGACGTGCTCTGCGCCCTATCGGAAGTCGCCCAGCTCCACCGCCACTGCCGCCCGGTTCTCAACGAGTCCCGCGGCTTCTTCGTCACCAACGGCCGCCACCCGGTCCTCGAACAAACGCTCACCGACGTCAAATTCGTCCCCAACGACACCGAACTCGATCCCGACGTCGCCCGCCTCCAGATCCTCACCGGCCCGAACATGGCGGGTAAATCCACCTACATCCGCCAGATCGCGCTCATCGCCGTCATGGCCCAGATCGGGGCCTACGTCCCGGCGGAATCCGCCAACCTCGGTCTCGTCGACCGCATCTTCTGCCGCGTCGGCGCGTCGGACGACCTATCACGCGGCCAGTCCACCTTCATGGTCGAGATGAGTGAGACCGCCCTCATTCTCAACCACGCCACCGACCGCTCGCTCGTCATCCTCGACGAGATCGGCCGCGGCACCGCCACCTTCGACGGACTCTCCATCGCCTGGTCCGTCGCCGAGCACCTCCACGACCAGATTGGCTGCCGCACCCTCTTCGCCACCCACTACCACGAGCTTACCGACCTCGCGAACACCAAGGCCGCCGTCGCCAACTACAACGTCGCCGTTAGGGAGTGGAACGAGGAAATCATCTTCCTCCACAAGATCCTCCCCGGTGCTGCGGACAAATCCTACGGCATCCAGGTCGCCCGCCTCGCCGGCCTTCCGAAATCCGTCGTCGAGCGCGCCAAGTCCATCCTCTCCCACCTCGAACTCCACTCCGTGAAACCCGAGGCGAAGAAACAAGGGCCGAAGGCAAAGAATACCGTCCAGGACGAAATGCCCCGCCCAGCCGCTCCCCAGATGGACCTCTTCGCGGATTTTTGAACAAATATCTAGCATTCTTGCATCCACTTTGGATGCTCCCGTAATGTTCATTGTTTGGGGAAAAAAGATCGTCTCCAGGAAGCTGGGATTTGTCGCTGATTTTTGTCAGATCTGCCGCCGGTCCCAGCCATTCATATTGAAGCGGATCGGCTCCGCCGGACACATCTATTACATCAGCTTTTCATCGGGAGACCTTGTGGGCTTCGAACGGACCTGCCAGAAATGCAGAAACTCATTTATCGCGGAGCCGGCCCTCTATGCGACGGTTTCAAAAAAATCCGGCGAAGTGGAAGCGCTCGCCGCCCTGACCTATCCGAATCTCGGAGAAGTCATGAAAACCCAGCTCGCCCTTGAGGAGAAAATCCAAAGCGATGCCGCCTCCTTTTCCCCTGATGAGCGTCAGGCCCTGATCCTTGAACGGATGCTATCCTATGCGGGAAAAGTGGAGCAACGTTTCGCAGCCACACATCTCGACAAGGAAATCTGTTTTGCGATCATCGCAGCGGTTCTCATCATGATTTTCGTTCCCGAGTTGATAAGCCATTTCCAAAGCGAGGACGCGCCTCTCACCACACCTTTTTTCGGAGTCCTCGGTCTCATCCTCATCGGTTGGCAGATTGCGGTTTCCGGCAGAAGGTTCATGAACCGGCAGGTTCTTCCTCATCTCGCAAAAGCCCTGTTCCCACTCACCCCATCGGATGTCGAGCTTGAGCAGGCCGTAACAGAACTCAGGCGGAGGCAACTGAAGATCGGGAAAAAGCTGAATCTGCCGGACCTCAGACGCCATCTTGGCAGCCCGCCCCACCCTCCAACACCTCCTTGACCCGGCCAAGGAATTTTTCTAGATTCCTTACATGCCCCATTCCACCCTTACCAGCAAGAATCAAACCACGATCCCCAAGGCGGTGATCGAGGCGCTGAATCTGCGGCCTTCGGACCAGCTTGTTTACGAAATCGAGCCGGACGGGCGGATCCTGCTTTCCGCAAAAACCGGCACTTTCTCCAGCGTGGCCGCCAGCCTGCCACGCAAGGCAAAATCCGGCCCGGCGCGCAGTGTGGAGGAGATGAAATCCGCGGTGAAGGACATGGCCCGGAAAAGGATGTCGCGGACAAGGCCATGACAGCGCTCGATACCAACGTCCTCGTTCGCTATCTCGCGCAGGACGACGACGCGCAGTTTCAGAAAGTGCTTCAAATGCTCAACCGGAAGCGTGCCGTCTTTTTCATCTGTGATCTTGTTCTTGCGGAAACTGACTGGGTCCTGAGGAGTCTTTACGACTGGCGTGGCGATGAAATCGCAGATGCCTTCGCCCGGCTGACCACCATCCACAACCTGACTTTTGAAAACGAGGCTCGCCTGAGATCATCGCTCAAGGCCCTGCGCGATGGAGCCGATCTAGCGGATGAACTTATTCTCCGCACTTGCCGCGACCATGGAGCCAAGGCTTTCGCCACATTCGACAAAGGCATTGTCCGCAGACACAAGCCTTTCGCAGGACCGCCCGCCTGATATTGATGGAACCAAATCATAACAACCCGGGCGTCCACTTGGTGTCCGGCCCTCCCTCCGCAGGGAAGACGACCTATGCCAGACAGCTCGCGGAACGCATCGGCGCGGTGTTGTTGGATAGTGACGAAGTGACGGAGCGCCTCATCCGCGCCGGGCTGGCGCTTGCGGGTATGGATCCCGACGACCGCGATTCACCAGCTTACAAGGTGGCTTTCCGGGAGGCAGTTTACGAAACTTTGTTCGGCTTGGCGCAATCCCATTGCAGCCGTCTGCCGGTGGTCATCGCCGGACCGTTCACCCGCGAGGGCGGCGATGCGGAATGGCCGGGCCGGCTGGCGGTGCGATTCGGCGTGATGCCTGAGTTTCACTACGTCTGGTGCCGGCCTGAAGAGCGGAAAGCCCGCCTGTTGGCCCGTGGAGCGACGCGGGATCTTCCGAAGCTCGCGGATTGGGATGCCTATGTCGCCACCTGCCGCGAGACCGCTCCGGTTTACCCACACCGATGGATCGATACATCAGCGGATTCATTGCCGTGAGATCCGGCTGGAGAAGAGGGAATCGATGAAAAAGTCATTCTACCTATTACCCCTTGATGGGCCCGCCCCACTTCGTCTATTTGCGTCCCTAATTGCCGCGTGGGCCTGATGGGAAGTTTGCTAACTGCCTAATCGTTCACCGGCAAAGCCACGGCTTACGCTCTCAGAAGGATCAGCAGCACGCCGGTGATGACCACCGCCACGATGGCGAGAACCCCCTTGTTGAAAATCCAGGCGGGCAGCTCCGGTCCCAGCATCGCCCGTCCCACGGGCCCCGGGCTCGGGCGTTTCGCGATCCGCTGGAGGTGGCTGCTACAGATCAATCCGAGTGCCATCCCGCCGACGAACATTCCGGACAAGGTGAACACCACGAAGGAGCCGAATTCCGAGTGCATCATCTCTTTCTCCGTCACTCCCGATCTCAACTGACCGAGCCAGCAAAGAAAAAGCCCCGCGAGACCGACCCATGTAAGCCAGGTGCTGAGCATCCACGCCCTCGCCCACCCCGGCGAAATGGGCATGACCGGATCCGCGACTTCAAACTCAGGCAGCGTCTGCGGCTGGCGCGGGCCGTCCTCGGCGATGCTCACCACCTTCTTCCCACCCCTCTTTTTTCCAAAGTCGAACCTCACCTCCAGCGGCTTCGCAGGTGCATAGGCCCTCACATCCCCCGCGATCCGCTCCCAGATTTTTTCCGCATCCGGTCCGTAAAAATAAAGCAGCGCCCCGTTCTCCTCGTATTCGCCGCCATCGAACTCACCGAGGCGCCCGCTGCGGATCCTGGATTCCAGATAGGCACCGAACCTCTGGATTTCGATCGCGTTCTCCTCGTTCCAGCCATCCGACTGTTGGAAATACACGCAAACGCTCTGAGGCTCCGTCGGACCCGGCTTCCCGCGGATCACCCGCAGGAGAAATTTGAACAGGGCGACGACACCCACGCCGATGAAAAACAAAGTCACCGCCACCACCATGATGGCGATCACGTCCGGAATTGAGGTGGCAGCGAGCATCATTTTGATAGGCACAGTCCGACTGACTGGGATGGAACTAATCGATCTTTCGCAATTGCTCAACAGGAGAAACGCCGGGGAGGCAGGGCGGGCACGGACGATGCCGGGGAATGGCCCGGAAATTGTATTCGCCAGACGGGCGTCCCGCGTCGAATCTTCGCAGGCATGCCAGATCCCGTCATACCGCCGCCGTTTTCCGGTGAACCGCCCAAAGCCGGCCGGCCGGTGCTCGCCATCGTGCTCAGCCTGATGCTGGGCTTTTTCCTTCTCTGCGGCGTGGTGGCCCTCGTGAGTGCTGCGGAAACCTTGCTGCTGCACCGGCGCGACCTCGAACTGGCCGACGGCCTGCTCACTCTGTTGCTGATGCTGACGGGCGTGCTCACCTACTGCCTGCTCGGGTTTTTCCCGGAAATCCCGAAGCGCTGGTTCGTTCCGGTGTGCCTGTTCGCCCCGGCGGTGCCGATCGCCATCCTGCCGCTGCTGATCTATTTCCACGCTTACACCTCGTGGATCGATCTCGGAGTGGCCGCTGTTCATCTGCTGCTGGGTCTGTGGGTCCTGCGCAAGCTGAGAGGAAAAGCATCCCCGGTGTGGCCGCTGGTCCCGGCGGAGAAACTCGTCCGGCGGAAATTCAGTTGGGCGAATCTGGCGGGTGTGGCACTGGTCCCGGTGCTGGTGTTGCTCCCTGTGGCGCTGCTTTACTGTGCCTTTTCCGCGAAGTTGGCGCTGGAACATTTCACGGACGGCTTCGCCAGGCTTCACCCCCGCGGCATCACCATGCAGGTGCGGGATTATGTGCGGGACGACGGCAGGAAAATCACACTGGTGCCGATGTCCCACGTGGGAGAAACGGATTTCTATCAAGATGTGGCGGCTTCGTTTCCTGATGATGCAGTGGTCCTGATGGAAGGCGTCTCGGACACCGAGCATCTTCTCGACGTCCACTCGAATTATTCGCGTATGGCGGACAGCGTCGGCGGAGTGGAGCAGGTGAAGGTCTTCAAACCGCGCGGCCACCTCGTCCCGGCGGACGTGGACATGAGCACTTTTTCCCCCGCGTCTCTGGAGATGCTGAAGACCGTGCTCATGCTCCATGCGAAGGGCGTGACCCAGGAAACCCTGCCCTACCTGATGAAACCCACGCCGCCGGGGCTGGAAAAGGAGCTGTTGGACGACATCCTCACCAAGCGGAACCACCACCTGCTAAGCGTGATTCAGGAATGGCTGCCGCAGGCGCGGACGATCATCGTGCCATGGGGGGCCGCCCACATGGCTGAGACCGCGCGGGAGATCCAGAAACTCGGCTTCCGCCAGGTGGGCACGCGGGAATACACGGCGATTCGATTTGGATCTTAAAGGGCGACGAATATCGAACGCCCGACGTTGAATTTTGAAGTGAAGAGATAGGCGATTTCCTCCGGGCGAGACGCCCGGACAACGGCCTGCTGCGAGACGCAGCAGCCACGTTTTCCGGCTTCTCCTCACGGCTCTCCCGCTTTCGCGTTTTTCTCCCACTTGTCCTCCGGCACGAGTACGGATCTGGCACCCGCGCCGTTCAGCCAGGATTTCGCGGCGGCATCTCCCCTTAGCTCGGCGTCCCAAAAGGCGGTGGTCAGGGCGAGGATGGCGCGGTGGTAACGCGGATCCTTGATCGCGGCACCTTTGAGATCCCGTTCGCCGAAGGTCATGTGGGTGCCCTTGTCGAAGACAACCTGCCAGGCCGGTGCGAGTTGCAGGCCGGGGAAAACCGTCAAGCGCTCGGCGGCGGTGCTGTTGCCGATGGGGCTGTCGTCGTTGGTGCCGGTCATCAGCAGGCAGGGGATCTTGATCGGCGCGAATGCCTTCACCGGATCGCCCGCAGCGGGTGCGCAGGGGCTCATCATGACGGCGGCGGAAATGCGGGGTTCGAGAAAAGTGAAGCGATCCCGCACGAATGCCTCGCCGGAAACCGCCTGGGTGGTGGTGGCTCCGAAAGAATGGCCGGACATGCCGATGTGTTCGGGGTCGAGACGGTTGTGGAGCTCGTGTTCCTTTTCGCCATTCCAGCGAACGAGCGCGTCGATCACAGCAGGGATGTCCTTGTTTCTGGCGAGGAAATTTTCCAAAGACGCCGCCTGTTTCGCAGCCACCATGCGCTGCAAGGGCGGGACGTCCTTCCAGACGCTCTCATCGCTGCCGGGATGCTGCACGAAAACGACGACATAGCCGCGGGCTGCCCAGTGGTTGCCAAGATACGGGTTGTTGTCGCGCGATCCGCCGAGACCGTGGGAAAACAGGATCACCGGCGCCGGCTTTTCCGATGGAGGGAGATAAACGCGGATGGGGATCACCCGGTCGCGGCTGGCATCCTTCACGTCGAAGGTTTTCGAAATGATCGTCACGTCCGGGATCTTGAGCGGATCGTAGGCAGCGGGCTCTGCGGAAAGGACCGCCGCCGATGCGACGGCGGAACACAGGAGGGCGAGGAGGAATTTCATGAACGGGTAAACCCGGAGGCCGGGTGAAGGTTGCAGGCGGATTTGCGGGCAAATCGACGTCGGGAAATCGCCGGTAGCTAGCAGCACGGTTTCTGCTTAGTTGTCCGGCGATGATTTCCCGCGCTGCCGCTTTTTTCCTGCTCGTGGCTTCACTGGCCCAGGGCGTCGGCATCAGGGTCGCCACGTTCAACATCGGGGCGCATCTGGTCCTGCCAGGCGCGTATTTTGACTACGGCATCGGCGCACCCGGCCAACCTGACTATGACAACGTGCGGGATGTCCTTGGCAGGATCAATGCCGACGTGGTGGCACTCGAGGAAATGCACAGGGGAGACGAAACCGCCGGCTACCTCACCACGCTGGCAAACAGCCTCGGTTATCCCTACGTGTTCGATTCCCCGTCAACCAACGCCTTCGACACGTCCCTGCACGTCGTGTTCCTGTCGCGATTCCCGTTTCTCTCGCAGACATTGATCACTTCCCCGGCAGGCTCCAAGGACATGACCCGGCTCATCCCCGTGGTGAAAGTCGATGTGCCGGGCACCACGCGGGATCCGGTGCTGATCGGAGCGCATTTGAAGTCCGGCAGCGAGGCATCGGACATTTTCCAAAGAACCGTGGAAATGCGGCGTCTCACCAGCTACCTCGCCAACAGCGGGCTGACGGCCAATGACAATTTTGTCATCATGGGTGACTTCAATCTTTCGGATAACGACCGCACCTTCTCGGCGGCCCCGGCGTCAGGACTCCCTAGCGGTTTTGTGCTTGGCCCGGACATCACATTTCCCATCAACTATTTCACCAACCCACCCGACTATTACAGCAGCCCTGCGGTGACGCGGATCATCCCGAAACAACTCAATGATTCGACCGTTACCTTCAAATCGCAGACGTCAGGTAGTGAATCGACGATCGATCTCTTTATCGTCTCGCAAATCATCGGAACACGGCCCCTGCACACCGAGGTTTACAACTCCGCACTCGATACATCCAATACCTCGGGTCTTTCAAAAGCCGGATCACCACTGCCGTCGGGAACCAGCGTGGCGGCATCAGATCACCTCGCCGTCTTCGGCGACATCGAACTGGACCCCGCCCTGCCTTATGCCTTCAACGCCCCGGGTGAAACGGTCAGCGAGTCGTTCAATGGATTCACTGGAACCTACGATCCCTATCCGTGGACGATCACCGGTGGCGCGTGGCAGGGAACGGACAGTGGCACCTCCCCAGCCGTCGGGTTCCATGCCTACGGAACGGGCAGCGACCCGTCGCTCGGCTATCTTCCCGGAACGGGCAGCGGAACGGCGACGGCTGCCTTTGTGAACAATTCCACGAAAGTTCTATCAGCCCTTCGGATTTCCTTCACCCCCGAGCAATGGCGGAGCACGAACGCAGGCACTGCCGACACCTTGAGCGCGGAACTCATCGTCGGAGGAGTGCCGCAGCCGCTGCCACAACTGGCATTCAACGCAGCTACGGATCTAGCAACCGGAGCGATCGCCGGCGGGACCTCCGCGGGAAAAACCGTGATCGTCACCGGCCTGTCCGTCGCACCAGGCGCACCGTTCCAACTGAAATTCACCTTCGCGCCCGGAGCGGGAGGAGGTGTTCTTCCGGCGGATGTTTTCATCAATGAGTTCGACTACGACGACAACGGAACGGATACCGGTGAGTTCGTCGAAATCGTTGCCGGACCGGGATTCACAGGTCCACTGTCAGGGGTCAGTCTGGTTTTATATCGAGGGGATGGAACGGTTTACGGGACCCACCTCCTCTCCACGTTTTCGGCGGGAGCCGTGACTTCGTCAGGGCACAAGATCTATTCGAAATTGATCTCGGGACTTCAGAACTCGACCAGTGGAATGGCCTTGGCGGTCAATGGTGCCGTCACTCAGTTCATTTCCTACGAAGGCGTGGTGAAGGCCACGGCCGGCGCGGCGATCGGCTTGACCTCTACCAACATTGGAGTAAGTCAGACAGGCAACGAGCCCGAGGGAGAATCAGCGCTGGAACTAACCGGGACCGGTGGAAGCGCCTCCAGCTTCACGTGGACACAGTTCCCCGCAATACCCTATTCAGTCGGCGACAGGAATCAGGGACAAACTTTCACCATCCCAAAACAACCCCAGGGCATCGCCATCGACAATCTCGCCGTCACCTTCCTCACCGACACGGACCTCGACGGCATACCCGACACCCTTGATCCGGACGACGACAACGACGGCATCACCGACGCCAGCGAAGCGATCTTCGGCAGCAATCCGCTCGACGCGAATTCAGTCTATCGCCCGACGATCGCCCAATCGTCGCCCACCACCGTCACGCTTTCCTTCACCACCCTAACCGGACGCAGATACACGGTGGAGAGCAGCACCGATCTCAGTTTCTGGAAGCCCGTCTCCATCCAAAACGGCACCGGTGCGCCGATCTCGATTCCATTCAGCAGCGCCGGTCCGCAGGTTTTCTATCGGCTGGCGGTGGGATACGAGTGAGGTGAGTCAGTCCGGCTTCCAACAAACGGGCTGCTCAAGAGCCTGCAATCCCGCCCGCCACGAGGCGCAGAAGTCCTTGTAGGAACCTGCATAGCCCTTTCCAGCCAGACCACTGAATTTAAACCTCATGCGGACCGCGGCAGCATCGGCCTTTTCCCAAACCAGCGACCACCGCGTGTGTTTGTCCGAGCCTTTCTCGCCCTTGGGTAACTCCTTCAGATTTGCAGCACCAGCGGGTGGAAAAACCGTGACATCGGATTCCCAGCCAATTCCCTGATAGAGCTGCCACGGGTGATGGCGGTCCGGCAGCGTTTTGATGAAAAGGCAGACCGACTCCCAGCAGGAAGGTGCCTGGCTGTTCCGGCTGCCATCGGCCGAAGGTTTCAAAACCGATGACATGGTATAAACGAGACGGAGGTTCAGCGGCACGCGCGGGTCATTCATATCCGGCACCTCACAGGTGGTCACCGCAGTCACACCGGTCATGTATTGTTGGATGATTTTCGGAAAATCCCTGGGGCTGCCGCTGCCGAAAGTTGCGCGCATCCACGCCGCGAGCGACCCTGTCAGCGTGAGCGATTCCTCCACAGTGGCAACGCCATCCGCGGCGATCCGGACCTTGCGGACGGAACGGCCGGTTCCGCTGATTTCCGGCAGCTGCGGGACGGTCATGAGGCGGCTTCCCCCGGCCTCGAGCACCAGCACGGAATGGCCCGCCAGCGACATGGGCGTATAGTCTCCCGGCGGGGAGTATTTGTCTGTCAGATCAATCCACGGACTCGGTGTGTGTCCCGGCACATGGACGATCATGTGATCGAACTGATCGAGATCCGGCAGTTCCGCCACCACATCGCCGCCGGTTTTCGCGAGCACCAGATTCGCCGGGATGCCGCAGGCCCTGAGCATCTGGACCAGCAGCAGTGCGTGGTCCTTGCAGTCTCCGGAGCGGTCAGACAGGATTTTTCCGCAGGTTGAGGGAATCCTCGCCCGGGTTCCGAATTCGATTCCCCGGTAGGTCAGATCTTTCTGAATCCGCGAGGCAACGGCACGGACCTTGTCGGCTGGCTCCGCAGCCCCGGCGACGGTGCGGAGGGCCAAGGAAGCCACTGCATCATCCGGCGTGAAAAGCGGCTCCAACTCCTTCAAATATGTGTCTCCCAGCGTCTTCCAATCGCGGCCCGTAGCGCTGATGGAAACGGACGGCGCGAACTCTTCCGTAAATGGCAGGAACGGCTCGCGATGCACCTGGACCGGATCCCCCGCCGTCCATAGCACGGCCTGCGGCAGTTTCATCTCCACCACCCCGCTGCCGGAGACTTTGGCTTTCATTTTCTCCACAGCTCCGGTGAAAATGACGCACTCTTTGGCAGAGTTGTAAGCATTCGCCAGATAGTTGTGCTGCCACGGCATTTCCGACTCCGTGCCGATGTCCTGCCAAGTGACCCTTACGTCGATGGTGGAGCCCACTTCCAGCCCGGGAACCGGAATATAAAAGGTGCGATCGCTGGTGGCCATGCCAACCGATTGCTCGTCCTTGACCCAGGTCTCCGCAGGTGACACCTGCTGACGGCGTGTGCCGTCCGGCGAGGTGATTTCCACCTGGTTCATCCAGATCCTCTCGGACCTGCCAACAAACTTGAACTCCAGTGTATTCAACGCCTCCAGCGCGGAACGGTCCAGAATGCGGATCCGCTGGCTGACCGTCCTCACGAGGCGTAGTCCGGGTTCCCAATGAATCGCCTCAACACTTTGCAGGTAACACGCGTCCTCGCCCTTCGCAGCGTCCGGAACCTTTTCCGCAGGGGCGACCTTCGCCGACATTTCCGCAGGGATTTCCACCGGTGGGATCTCGCGGTCCGCCCCTTCCCGGCCGCCCTGCCCCATGCCTCCCGCCGCCTCGTCGACCGCAATCTTCACTTCGGGATCATCGGGAGCTTTCGCCAGTGCGTTGACGAACGATTCCTTCGCCCGTGGGTACCACTTCCGCCCCATGTAGCTCCAGCCCTCGATCATTGCCGTCCGGGCGGTGTCCTGCCCCGCGTCGCGCAACCGTCCGACGATCCGCTCCGTATCGGCGAAACGCCCTTGTCCGTTGAACGTCTCCGCGAGCTGATAGGCGCTCTCCGCCTCAAACGGCGGCTTGGACAGGCGTTCCTCCAGCTGCGAGATCGCCACTTCCACGTGACCAGCCCGCTCATGGACCGATGCAAGCCAGCGGGCACGCTTGGGCGTGGACGACGCTTTGAAAAACGACTCCGCCGCAGCAACCGCCTCATCCTTCTTCCCGGTTTCCAACAAAAGTCGCAGCAGGGACACCTTCATCTCGTCATCTTCATAACCGCCGGCGACCGCCTTCTGATAGCACGCGATCGCCTCGGCATCCTTCCCCACCTTCTCAAGCGCGCCCCCCTGCCATGCCAGCAGATCGCCGTTCCCGGGGAAATGCGCCAGCCACTCGACGGAAGCACGCGCAGCTTCCTGATAGTCCCCCAGTTTCATCAACGTGTTCACCAGGTTTCCGGCCACAGCCACATCGGGGTGCATTTTCAGAGAGATGGAGAAAAACCGATGCGCCTCGCTCCAGTTCTGCCGCGTGAAATACGACAATCCCGCGTCATTGTTGCAGAGCGCCCACCGCTTCGACCAGTTTTCCGGAATCCCGCCGGACATCACCATCGGGCTGAAATGCGAGGCATCGATGCCTTCCAGCACCGCCGCCCGGTTCACCGTGTCGGCCGCCGCCGTGGATTTTTCGAAGAATCCCAACACCATTCTCGCCGTGGTTCCATCCGAGGTGATGCGAATGTGTTTCTCCACCGTCCCGTCGGCCACCTTCTCATCGAAAACCATCTGCCGGACTTTCATACCGTCCCATTCGATGTCCTGCCTCACGGCGTTTTCCTGCGTCGCCATGGCCACGCTCACCACCCCTAACATCGCCTTGATCGCAGCTTCCTGATCCGGCACAATGCCCGGCTCGAAGCGCCAGAGATATCCGGCCAAGGCGCATTTCCTGTTTTTGGACGCTTTCCAACAGGCGGTTGGAAACGCGCCGGGATCGTAATCGTAAGGTTTCCACCCCAACGGCGTGAGGCGGGTCCGGAATCCCGAGAGATCCGAATCCACATCCTCGAACTCCGTCGTGAATTTTTTTGCGGGGTCGATGATGGAAAAACCCTTCGTCCACTGGTCAACCGACAGACGCGTCCCACCGATGTTTTTCGGAGTTCCCCAGGCAAACACGCTGTAGAACCGCCCACCGATGACCGTCACCCGATAGCTGTAGCTGAGTTTTATCGTGCTGGACTTGAGGGCGGCGTCCACTTCCCACGCACTCCAAGACCGCACTCCGTCGCGGACCTCCCTGATTTCCGAGAGATTGGAAAACTGGGGATCCGACTGGAAATGCTCGCGCATGCCCGATATCAGGTCGGAAACTTCGGAGATCGCCAGCATCGGTCCGCTCTCTATGCCGAGGCCGGTCTGGGTCCTCATGTTCATCCAGACGCCGGCGTTGCTCCCCACAATCGACGGCTTCGTCTGACGCTGCCATTGGGCTGTGGGTGGGGTGATGGCGAAGTTTTGCTCCTCGAACCGAACCGCCGCCGGAGTTTCGGAAGCCGCGTCCGTTTGGAGCGGCTCCAAGCCCATTTCGTTCCTGGCCTTCACGCTTTTGATCATCCCCCAGCCAAACAACCCCAGAACGAGGCAACTGAGGACGATGGCCCACAGTGCGTGTCCCCTGCCCTGCACATGGCGTCCCGGCGGGCCGTATTGGCAGAGCCCCACAATCGACAGCACGATCCCGCTGATCAGGAGGATCACGGAAAAACCGACGAGCGGAACATAAACCCAGAGATTCATGGCCGCCCCCGGAAAGGAGGAAAGATAGATGCCGTAAACCGAAGTGATCAGCCAACCGACCAGCACCAGGACAAGCGACAGGACGCAAAGCCGGCTGGACGCCGGCTTCCTCATGGTGCGGAGAGATCGGATCACGCCCATCAGCACCAGCGCGGCGAAAATTCCGCAGCCCATTATCCGGCCTGTCAGTTCGCTGTCGTCCATACGGGACACCACGGCCATACAATCTGCTGGGGCTAACATTCCCGATGAATAATTGAAAACCCATCAGCCCCGCAATCCTTATCATGAACGAACCGAGGAGGCGGCGGGAAGCCCCCTCATCCGTTAGCCCAAACGATCAAGCCTCTCTCGATCCCCGTCCGAGCGGAAATCCACTCCCCTGCGGATCACTTCTTCTTGTCCAGATTCGCCTCCATTTCCTCGTCGGTGGGCGTCTTCGAAGAGACGCCGGCGGCGGGGACTTCCAGATTGGCGATCCAGGCGATGGAGTTGAGAATGAGGCGGCGCTGGCTGTCGTTTTGCCAGCCTTTGTGGAAATGGCCGCCGCAGAAGCCGAACGAACGGCCGGTGCCGAATTTTCCCGGGCGCTCGTAAACCCACATCACGTGCTGGGGTTCCTTGCGCTCAAGGATGGCAGCGCGGACGGCGGGATTTCCCTCGTGCTCACCGTCCGGGCGGCTGAGGCTTTCCGGCGGCGGGAGGTCGGTGAGGATCGGGGTGACGCCCTCCATGTTCTCGCGGAAGCGCATGTGGTAATACCATTCGTCGGTGGTGTCGAAATCGGCGATGCCGCGGGTGACGGCGTGTTTCGGGAGCTTGAAGGTGGCGTGCCAGTGGGGGTTCACGGACCAGTTGGATTCGAAATAACCGCCGACCAGATCGAGGAAGGTGTTGCCCGCATCGCCCTTGGGAATTTCCACGGCGTAGTGGATGCAGCCGATGCCGACGCCGTCCTTGGCAAGGGATTTCAGCTTGTCGAGGTGGTTGTTCGCCGGGTGGCCGGGGCCGCCGTCGGCATAGATGACGATGGCGGAGGCACCGTTGAAAACGGATTCGTCCGTGGGCCAGCCGTTGGTGACGACGGTCGATTCCAGCGGCAGCCCGCTCTTGTCGAGCTGGTCCGCCAGCAGCATGCAGCCGGCGCGGTGCTCGTGCTGGCCGGGCCCGTGGCTGGGACGGCCGGCGATGAAGACGATCTTTTTCTTCGGAGCGGAGGCGGCTGCGGGTTCGGCGTGGGCGATGGCGGTGCCGAGAATGCAGGCGACGGGGATCAGGAGGGTACGTGGGATTTTCATGACGGACAGTTAGCGAAAAGGTTACGGAAGCGTGGCGGGTTTGTTTTCAGGATTCCTGAGCGCACGCTGCGCGGGCAAAGCGGCAACAGCCATCAGGAGGGTCGACCATGTCCATGAGGAGACTTTGTGGGCGATTCTCTCAACTCATTGGCAGTTCATGGGCAGGCGAGATGAATCTCGCGGTCCGTCAGATTCAATAGCCGTTGGCAAGGCGGGAAACCAAGGCTTCGCCGGCGCGTTCGAGCGCTTCGGGAAGGGCGTTGTTTCTCGCGGTCTGGAGATTTGCTCCGGCGAAGAGCTGGCTGGATCCGGACGAACTGCCGGAGGCGAGGATCTTGATCGGGTTTCTCGAGTCGCGCAGTTTCCATTCGAGGACGACGGTGTTTCTCAGCTCTTCCGGCAACTGAGTATCGAGGCGGGTGCCGCGGATGGACGAGTATTTGATGCTGCGGAGCTCACCCTCGAGAATCGCGTCGGCGTGGTCGATTTTCGCGATCTTGTAGGTGCCGTCCTGGACGAAGGCGCTGGCGACGGCGGAGGTGGCGAGCGCCTCGGCACGGGGATGCAGGGTGGAGTTTGAAAACATCGGCACGGCGATGGTTTTCACGTCCTTCATGGAAGCGGGCTTGATGCCGCCGAGCTGATAGCCCGCGCAGGAAACGAGGAGTAGCGCGGGAGCGAGAAGAGCGAGGAGTTTCATGGTCCGGTGGCGGTTTGGCTCACTCGCCGAGTTGCTTCAAACGGGCGCGGGCGTCGTCGTGGAGCTTTCCGGAGCCGGTGCGCTTGACGACGTCGCGGTAGTAAACCTTGGCGGATTCGTTCTTGCCGGTTTTCAGATAGAACTCGGCGATGTCGAAGGAGCGCTGGAGGTCGCGGTTGCCGAGGCCGGCGATGAGCTTGTGGGCTTCGGCATTGCGGGAGTGGTTCGGATACTGGATCAGGTAGTCGTTGAACGCCTCCCGGGAGAGGTCGAGGTTGGCTTGGTTCTGGTTGCCGCGGTCCGCTTCCTTCATGAAAATGAGGCCGACACGGAACAACGCCTCGGGAGCTTGCGCACTTTCCGGCTGGTCGCGGACGAGCTGGCGGTAGGCGGCGATGGCTTCCTTCGCCTTGCCCTTTGCCTGATAGAGCTCGCCGATGGTGAACTGCGCCTTCGAGGCGGTGGCGGATTTCGGCGCGTTGTCGCGGACTTTGCCGAGCATTTCGACGGTCTTGTCGAGTGCGAGTTTGGTTTTGAGTCCGAGGAAACTGGTTTTCACATCACCGTCAGCAGCGGATTGGGCCATCGCGGCCTGACGGTTGAGGGCGGTGGTGTAGAGGTTGGTGCCGTTGTAGCGGGTGAGAAACTGCTCGTAGGCGGTGAACGCTTCCTGGATGTCGCCTTTTTTCTCAAGCAGTTCCGCCTGGCGGAAACGGGCCTGCGGGGCGGACGGAGCAAATGGATACTTGGTGGCGGTCTCGTCGTAGAGCTTGATCGCGCGACCGTCTTTTCCGGCGTCATCGGCCTGCTTCGCCTTCACATAAAGCGCCTCTCCCTGGCCGGATGCGGCCAGCGTGTTTCCCGCCATGACCGGCAAATCATCGTCATTGCCACAGGAGGTGAAGGAAAAGGCGGCAGCAGACAACAACGCGCAGGAAATCAACCGATAGGTCATGGCGCGGAGCATAGGAGGACAATGCGGCGGGGGAAGTCCAAAATCGCCGGGAGTCAGTCACTTCCCGAGCTCGGTCGCGCGGCGGGTGGCGGTGCCGACGGCCTCGATCAGAGCGGAGCGCAGGCCGTGGCGTTCGAGCTCGGCGAGACCGGCGATGGTGGTGCCGCCGGGCGAGGTGACCATGTCTTTCAGGACGGCCGGATGTTCGCCGGTTTCGAGCACCATCGCGGCGGCACCGAGCACGGTTTGGGCAGCGAGTTTCACCGCATCGGCGCGGGGGATGCCGACACGGACTCCGCCATCGGCGAGGGCGTCGATGACGACGTAAATGTAGGCGGGACCGCTGCCGGACAGGCCGGTGACGGCGTCCATCAGTTTTTCCGGGACCTGCACGGCGAGCCCCACGGCGGCGAGAAGCGATTGCGCGCTTTCCCCATCCGCAGCGGTGGCCCGGGTGCCGAGGCAGAATGCGGCAGCACCTTTTCCGACGAGAGCCGGCGTGTTCGGCATGGTGCGGATGATGCGGAAATTTTCCGGCACGGCGGATTCGAGCGCGGCGAGCGTGAGACCGGCGGCAATGGAAATGACGAGCCGCTCTTTGCCGGCAGCGGCGCGCGCGGCATCGGCGAGGGCGGAGAGGGCGTCCTGGGGCTTGGTGCAGAGGAGCAGGACGTCGCTGGCGGCGGCGGCTTCGGCGATGTCGGTGGTGACTTTCGCGCCGGTCGCTTTCGCAAACGCCTCGCGCGATCCGGCGAAGGGATCGCAGCCGGTCACGTCTTCGGATTTCACCACACCGGCACGGATCGCCCCCTGCACGAGGGCGGTGCCCATTTTCCCACAACCAATGACGCCAAGCTTCATGGCCGGAGACTAATGGGATTCCAGCGGGTCACGCCAGCGTCATTTTGCTTGGACGGCGGGTGGAGCGCGGCCATCTTGCTCGCATGAAATTACGGACGATCGCGGCGTTGATGGCCACTTGCGCGCTTGCTGCGGGGGAGAAAACGCCGGCGAAGGAAAAAACTCCGGTCGAGGAAAAGGCGGCAGCTCCCGAGAAATTGCCGGACGTGGAGGCGGCCATCCCGGATTCCGTAAAAGCGTTGGACGAACCGGCCATGATGAATTTCCCATCAGGCATCCGGATGGCGGTTTCCACCACTTCGGAAAAGGCCCAGGCGCACGTGAACCAGGGACTGAACCACCTGCACGGCGGATAGGAATTCGAGGCCAGCCGCCACTTCGCCGCCGCGATGCGGGAAGATCCGGAGTGCCTGCTCGCGCATTGGGGGATGGTCATGTGCCTGCTTTCCCCGTCGCCCGAAACCGGCCCGGCCCGCAATGCGGCGTCAGACCGGCTGCTCGCGCTCGTCGATCAGGGAAAAGGCACCGAACTCGAGCGGGGTTACGCCTATGGTCTGATCAAATACATGGAGGAAGGCCCGACCGGAGCCGCCGCTGCGTTCCGCAAGGTTTCGGAGAAATTTCCCAACGAAATGCAGGCGGCCGTGTTTGCCGCGCTTTTCCGTCGGTCCGGCTACGACGAACTCGGATCCGCCACGCCCGATCAGGACGCCGCCGAACAAAGCCTGCTCGATCTGATTGAGAAAAACCCGCTGAACCCCCTCCCCCTCAACGCCCTGCTCACCATCCGCGCCGAGGGCCCCGACCTGAGCAAATCCCTGCCGCTCGCCCGCAAGCTCTGCCAGATGGCACCCGACTATCCGCCGTATTTCCACCTGCTGGGCCACTACGAATGGCGCTGCGGCGAGCATGGCAAGGCGGCCTCCGCGTTCGGCCGCGCCTCGGGCTACTTCGAGAGCTGGATGAAGGAAAACAAGGCGACCGTCGCCGATTGCCCGGAGTGGGTGAAAGCGGAGTGCTATCGGATCGTCTCGCTCGTTTCCAAAGGTGATTTCGACACCGCCTACGCCGCCTCCCGCCAGATCGCGGCAACACCGTTTCCCGCGGACCGCGCCTCCTCGCCGGGCGCGCGTTTCCTCCTCTGGGACGCCAAAACCCTGCCCGCCCGCATCCTTCTCCACCGCGGCCTGAGGGGAAATGCCCGCGAAGCCATGGACTCGCTGCCGAAGCCCGAGGAGTTGAAAAAATTCCATCAGAACTCGCTCGCCTACTGGTGGATCGACGGCCTGCGCTTCGCCCTCGAAGCCCAGCGCATGATCGATGCCGACGACCTCGAAGAGGCCAAACAGGTCTCCGATGCCCTCACCCATCACGGCGAGGCGATGTCGAAAACCCAGAACGCCGCCAACGCCAGCGGCGAACGCTCGTCGTGGAACCGCTCCTTCCGCGCTCTCGAAGTCCTCGCCAGCGACCTGCGCGGACGCGTCGCACTCGCCGGACCCAAAACGAACATCGGTTCCGCGTTCAACTGGTTCACCTCTGCCGCCGACCGCCAGCGCCCCGCGCCGATGATGCTGCCACCCCTGCTGCTCACTCCCATGGCCCTCCGCATCGGCGACTACTACCTCGCCGTCAACAAACCGAACGAAGCGATCGATGCCTATCAGCGCGCTCTCTCCGATTTCCCGAACGACATGAACGCCCTCACCGGCCTCAAACGCGCCTATGAACAAGGCAAGCTGTCGGAGAAAGCCGACGAGACCGAAAAACGCATCCAGGCACTCCGCGCCCAGTGAGTGATGCAGGCGCTCCCGCCTGTTCGTTGCTTCGCAACTGGCTTTTGAATTGACTCGTCTCCCCCAGGATGCGAGAAGGTTTAAATGAAGAAAAATCCATTACCATCATTGATGGTGGGTGTGATTTTACTCACCCCCATCACCGAAGCTTCCATCTACACCGGAAGCTGGAAAAACAAGACGTTCGGCTCGTCCGGCGCCCTGACCGTCAACCTCACGCTCACGAAAACCAACGCCTCCGGAACCTTCAATCTGGACGGCCCGGTCTTCGGAGGAGGTGATCCGCCCGCGATTCCGTTCAACTTCGCCCTGAAATCCAACGGCTCGGGCACGTTCACGTTCAACGGCACTTCGTTGGGAAATGTGAAAGGCAGCGTCAAACCCGACGGCACCCTCGCGTTCACCATCACCCACATCCCCGGCGGCTTCCTGACCGAAGCACGCATCAACGGAAAGTTTGACCTGTCATTGGAAAAATTCGCAGGCACTTACGAGATCGATAACAGCAGCGGATTATATGCCACCGGCAGTATCGCCGCCCACGCCCCCAAGGCCCCCGTCATCAAGGCCCCCGGCAAGGTGAACGTGACCGGAGCCAAAGGCGAAGTGACCGCCAAGGTCGTCACCAACACCAATATCAAGAGCCTCACGGTCTCGGCGGATGGCAACGCCAAGGTCACCGTGTCCGGCAAGAATCCCTATCTGATCACCGTGAGAAAAATGACCTTGTCCACCACCCGTCTGACCATCACCGCCACCAACGGCGACAATCTGAAGACGGCCAGGATCGTTAAATTCGTCAGAAGCGCCGGTCTTCTTCCGTCGGATTGACGGTTGGCGGCACGCTTGAAAAAACGGCGGGCGGTTGTTCCCGACACCGTCCGCCGTTTGTTTGAACCCACTTCCTTTCCAACCATGACCACATCCACCTTCGTCCAACCCTATCTCTTCTTCGGCGGCCGCTGCGAGGAAGCGCTCGAATTCTATCAAACCGCTCTCGGTGCCGAGATCGTCACGCTGATGCGCTACAACGATAGCCCTGAACCTCATCCGTCCGGAATGCTCCCTGAAGGCTACGAAACCAAAGTCATGTATTCGGCTTTCCGAGTCGGCGGCAGCCCGCTCATGGCCTCCGACGGCTGCGGCGGACCCGCCAGTTTCGAAGGATTCACGCTCTCCCTCACCCTGCCGGACGATGCCGCCTGCCAGCGCGCTTTCTCCGCCCTCGCCGATGGCGGCGAAGTAAGAATGCCACTCGGAAAAACCTTCTGGTCACCGTGCTTCGGTATGGTCGCCGACCGCTTCGGCCTCGGCTGGATGATTACTGTCCCCGGCTGAGAGCGGCAGTGGAGTTCAATTTTCAGCGATGCTCAACATTGCATATCGCATTAATCGAAGTGCTTTTTGCGCTGTTTGCGAAAGTTGCTGGATCTAATGCACGGTTGTGCAAGTCTACTGGCTGACCGCGGCGTGCTATCACCCGCGGTTTTCATAACCAACCCCAACGAACCATGAAACTCCCATTGATGATGTCGCTCTGCCTGTTCCCGTTAGTCGCCTCCGTTTCCTCCTGCAGGGAAAAGGGTCCTGCTGAAAAAGCCGGCGAGGGCGTGGACAGGGCCGTGGATAAAGTGAAGGACGCCGTCGACCCGAAAGGCCCCGTCGAAAAGGCGGGCGAGAAGGTGGACAAAGCTCTCGGCAAGTGAGAACCGCGTGTCATGGGTTGCGCCGTCGGATTTCACGCCTGCCGGGCAACCCATGACGGCGCGCTTTGCCGGAAAATTGTTAGGAACGGCATGCGGTGCGCCGGAGAAGTTCCAGATCGGACCGGTGTGAAAACCAGGTAAAAAAACGGCCGCCAGGGAGTCCCTTCCCTGGCGGCCTAAATCGTCTTACCCCACCCACACCCGTAGGATCGGCAGACAACTGTGCTGTTACACCCTTACATGAAAACGCGATTGCTCGCTGCTTTCATAGGGATAAGACATTCAAGACATCCAAACGTTCAAAGGTTTCTGAAATTTTTCCAAAATTCCCATCAGATCGTTATTCACTAACGTTCTCCTCGCCTCCGGTACAAAAAAAGACCGCCGGGGAGTCCCTTCCCCGACGGCTTAAATCGTCTTCCTCACCCACACCCGTGGAATTGTCAGACAACTGTGCTGTTACACCCTTACGTGTAAAAGAGCGATTGCTCGCTGCTTTCATAGGGATAAGACCCTTAACCTTTCCGGACGTTCAAAGAATTTGAAAAAAGATTCGGCTCCTCCTGATTCCTTGCACTTGGCACTTGGAAAACCCGTGCCGTTTCCTGACGCTCCGCCCATGTCGCACAGCCACATCGATGTCCGCTACGTCGCCAATCTCGCCCGCCTCGAACTCTCCGATGCGGAGGTCGCGGAATTCCAGCCCCAGCTCGAAGCAATCCTCGGCTACGTGGAAACCCTTTCGAAGCTCGACGTTTCCGGCATCGACGCCACCGCCCACTCCACCAACGTCTTCGGCCGCATGCGGGACGACACACCGCACACCAGCCTAACACCGGAAGCAGTCCTCCAAAACGCCCCGGACCAAGCCCAAGGCCAAATCCGCGTCCCGAAAGTCGTCACCGACGCATAAGGATCTCAAATTTCAGATCTCAAATTTCAAATCCCCTTCCATGACCATTTCCCAACTCCGCCAGCAGCTCACCGCCGGAGAAACCACGCCCGCCGCCATTCTGGAAAAACTCGCCGGGGAAATCTCCGCCCGCGATGGAGCCACCGGTGCCTACCTTTCCCACAACCTCCAAGCCGCCCTCGCCGAAGCCGCGAACGCCGATCTCTCGCTGCCCCTCGGCGGTATCCCCATCGCCATCAAGGACAACATGAACGTCCTCGGTCAGCCCTGCACCTGCGGCTCGAAATTTCTCGAAAACTACATCGCTCCCTACGACGCCACGGTCATCAAAAAACTCCGCGCCGCTGGGGCCATTCCCTTCGGCCGAATGAACCAGGACGAATTCGCGATGGGCTCCTCCACCGAAAATTCCGCCCTCGGCAAAACCAGCAACCCCCACGACCACTCGCGCATCGCCGGTGGTTCGTCCGGTGGTTCCGCCGCCGCCGTCGCGGACCAAACCGCCATCGCCGCCCTCGGCTCCGACACCGGCGGCTCGATCCGCCAGCCCGCCTCGCATTGCGGCGTCGTCGGCCTGAAACCTTCCTATGGCCGCGTTTCCCGCTACGGCCTTGTTGCCTTCGCCTCGTCGCTCGACCAGATCGGCCCGCTCACTCAATCCGTGGAAGACGCCTCGCTCATCCTCCAAGCCATCGCCGGTTTCGATCCCGCGGACTCCACCAGCCTCGATGTCCCGGTGCCCGACTATCTCGCCACTCTCAACGATGGCGTCAAAGGTCTCAAACTCGGCATCCCGAAAGAATACTTCGGCGACGGCATCGACCCCGGCGTCCGCGCCCAAGTCGAAAAAGCCATCCAATCCCTCGCCTCCCAAGGTGCCGAGCTAGTGGAAATTTCCCTGCCTCACACCGAATACGCCGTTGCCACCTACTACGTCATCGCCCCGGCCGAAGCCTCCTCGAACCTCTCCCGCTTCGACGGCATCCGCTACGGCCACCGGGCCGCCAGCCCCGCCGACATCCTTGATCTCTACAAAAAATCCCGCGAGCAAGGTTTCGGTCCCGAAGTAAAACGCCGCATCATCCTCGGCACCTACGTGCTCTCCTCCGGCTACTACGACGCCTACTATAGCCGCGCCCAGAAAGTCCGCACGCTGATCCGCCGCGACTTCGAGGACGCTTTCCAAAAAGTGGACGCCATCCTCTCCCCCGTCGTCCCCAGCCCCGCCCGGAAAATCGGCAGCGCAGGGTCTGATCCACTTAAGGAATACCTCTCCGACATCTTCACCATCGCCGCCAACCTCGCCGGCATCCCCGGCATCTCCGTCCCCTGTGGCACCGTCGATTCCGGCGATGGAAAACAACTCCCCGTCGGCATCCAGATCCTCGGCCCGCATCTGGGAGAGGCGAAATTGCTTCAGATCGCAAAGGCGGCGGAAATGGTGTGAGCCCCGGATGCTTGACATCCGGCACCCCAGCTGAGTAACAAGCGAGACGATGAGTTCATGGTATTTCAGTAAGGACGGCCAACAAGAAGGCCCCGTCACCGCCGGCCAGATTGTGGCGTTGGTCAATGCTTCCACCCTCGATCCCGCCGTGACGCAGGTCTGGCGCGAGGGCCTTGCGGACTGGATCCCGCTCCAGCAATCGCCCGTGTTTGATGAAGCACGGAGCCTTCCCGCACCGACGATCGCGCCAGTCAAACCCGTCGTCCCGGCGACTCCCTACATCGTTTCGCCCCAAGCGCTTGCCTCCTCCCGCGCCAACCGGCCGGAGATGCCGTTGGAATATCCCGGTATCGGCAGACTGGCTTACTTCCTCATCTCGATGGGGCTATGCATCGTTTTCTACGCCATTCTCTTCGTGATCATCTTCGCCTCGTTACGCTCCGACAGCGGGGCTGGAATGGCCATGGGAGCCTTGCTTGTCGGTCTCCTGTTCGCGGTGGGCTTCTTCTTTCTCGCTGTGAAACGCATCGTCAACCTCGGCATGTCCGGCTGGGCCATACTATGGGCATTGGTTCCCTTCATGAACCTTTGGATTCACTGGCGGCTGCTCGCCTGCCCGGCCGGTTACCAGGACCACCTGACCTTGGACACTGCGGGGAAAATCATCACCGGTCTTTGGATCGGCATGTTCGCCCTCGCCTTCCTCGCTCCGGTAATCGGCGGATTGATCAGGGGGTGATTCATCCCTCAGCTTGAGAGCAGAAAGTTCGCGAAGCGCTGACAAAAGCCCATTCTTCAATTCAGAATGTTAACTTCTGATTGCGAATGCTTCACGGCAACCAATAAAGACGGACGAAGCCGGATCCCGATTCCTGCGCTGGGAACGCGGCATCCACATTTTCGATTTCCACGCCTTCGGTGGTCTGGGTGGAAACAACGGTTTCCGTCACATTTTCAGTGGGACTCCAGGTGGCCAGATCGCTGCTGATTTCGTAACCGTAGGCGGGCATGGCCAATCCGGCACGACGTGGAAAGTTGAGGTGGATCACCCGCTGGCTGTTGCCCGCAGTGGCGGCGGTGAGTTTCAGCGGATTCGCGGTAAACTGGGTGGGCGAGGTGCCGAAGAGGTTTTCAAAGGCATTGGGAATGCCGTCGCCATCGGAGTCGGAGGTATTGGTATCCGGCAGACTGATGGCAGTTATCGCCCGTGCGCGCGGCGCGGCGGGAACTGCGAGTGACCAGCGGGTGAGGTAGAGGCTTCCATCATTGCCAAGAATGGCGAATCCATCGGTGCCCCAGCGGACCAGTCGTCGCTCGGAAGTTTTGTTTGAATAGAACACCAGGGGAGGAATCGACAGGCTGCCGAGGGTGTTGCCAGTGGCGGTATCGTAGCTGTGCAGATCATAGCTCGATACCAGATAGGCGCGCTGGTTGACCGCATCCACACAGGGGATTCCCTCAGATCCGAGGTTTGCCTTGAGAGCGAGGGTACTGCTGTCGATCAGGCGGCCGGTAGAGGAAAGCAGAAGATCGCCGTCGCCCCGGATTTCCTCATAGTAGCCGCTGATTACGTTGGATACGTTCTTGATCTCGGCGACTCCGGCAGCGGTCACCGACAGACGGGTGAGGTCGAATCCAGAACTATAGTTGTTATAGCCGATAAAAACGCCCGCCGTGCCACTGCGCTCGATTCGGTCAACGGAGTAAATGCCCGTGCGGTCGGCGCGCATGACGGTCCCATCATAGACAGCCGCCGCATGGTCGTCATCGCCTGCCATGATGAAGCTGGTGCCATCACCGTCGAGCACTTCGATGTCCTGCGCGTGGTTCGCATCACCCCAGCGGCTGAGGCCGAGCGGGATGCGCAGGCTGGGATGGCCGGCGGTGGCGAGATCGATGCGGTGGACTTCCGGAACCGCTTTCAAACCGATGTACAGATAGCGACCGTTGGCGGAAATCGCCATCGAACCGGAGTAGGAGTCCGCATTGATGGGTATGGGATCGGATATCAGGCCGGTGATAGGATCGATGGAAACCACGGATTTGACCAGTAGTGCGTCCAAGGGTTCCTCGACCATGGCAGGGATGCTGGCCCAGAGGAGATTGCGCGTGGGATCGTAAACGAGATTGTTCGCGGGGAGGCGGAGCGAATTAACGACATCAAGTGCGGATTGGAAACCGACGCTGACGAACCGTAAAGCCGAGTTGTTGGAGTGATCGAGATCGACAGCATTCGAGGTGACGCTAGCCGAACAACTGAGGCTGCCGGCGGACTGCGGCACCGCCGTAACAGTAAGAGTGGCTGTGGCGCCGGGAGCGAGGTCACCTAAGGAAAGACTGACTTCCAGTTCCGAAATTTTCCGGAGGATGCCGACGCTGGCAGTGATGGTTTGCAAGGTCTGGCTGTCGGAGAACCTGGCGTCTAGCAGTGAGTTGTGTGCGATCCGGGATCCCAGGTTGGTGGCCTGCACGGTGTAGGTGATGGCAGCTCCCACCGTGGCGGGATTGGGCGTGGCCTGCACGGTGATGGCAAGGTCGGCAGGTGGATCTGATTGGACAAGGCTGGGACTGACGAGAACGACGACTGATGTTTCCGTGCGGAAAGCCAGGCCGTTGGCGCCCCAGCGGATCAGGCTTCCGACATTACCCGTAGTATTTTGCAGGGCGACGCGACGGATGAGAGAGAACGTGGTGGGATCGTACGAACTGATGAAGTGGCCGTCACCACCACCTGTATCGTTTTCCAGATAGAACACGCGATTGGACGCCAGATCGGGTGCGACCGGCCCATTGGTGGAGAATATGCCGAGGCGCTTCGATTTGGCCCCATCCACAGCAACGCCGGACGTGGAGAAAACCTTGTCTCCGGCGGAACGGATGTCTGTGTAAAAGCCTTCGACAAGGTTTCTATCAACGCTCAGTTCGCTCATCCCAGTCGGTCCAAGCTTGAGACGGCGGAAGCCAAATTCCGTGGATTGATTGTGATAGCCGAAGAATATTGTAGGATCGGCGGAGGGCTCGATGACGTCTGTTTCAGAGTAGTAGGCGGGTTTGTCAGGGCGCATGACGCCATTGTCATAGGCAACGACGCCAACAGTGTTCCCATAGGTAACAGAGGAGGACCGGGAGACCACCAGGAGTTCCGGCTGTCCGGCGACGGCACACATATCCGCCGCGTAGAGTGTGCCTTGGTAAAAATCCGTCCCGACGGCGAAGGTGGAGATCACGGTCATGGTGGCAGGATTGATTTTGGCAATGGTGCCGTTTCCATTAATCGCGACGTACAGGTATTCACCACCGCTGGTGATGACGATTTGTCCGGGATCCTGATTTGTCGTGACGCTACCGGTGATCTGCATGGTGGCGGGATCGATGGCAACGACCTGGTTCGCATGGCTGGGCGCACCCGCCGGGACACTTGCGATGATGCGGCCACGTGCGGCATCCCAGAGGAGATCCGCAGTGGTCAACCCGAGCTCGCGCATCACATCAAAGACATCCGAATCACCGGAGTTCCCCTTCGAGTCTGAGGCGCGGAGCCGGATGATCGGCGAAGACGTCGGGGGCAAGGTGACGTCTCCCGACCAGACGTTGTTGCCAAAAAAATCAGGTTCGCCGGGAATCGTCACTTCAGCAGGTGTTAGGGGCATGGTGCTGCCGTCGGCGAGGACAGCACTGAGTTTCACCTTGCGGGAAACGTTGTCGATGACGTTGCCCTCTACATCGATGGCGGAAACAGAGATGGGCAGCGGCTCGCTGGCGTTTACGAATGAGCCGGAAATGCCGATGGAATAGCCGGCCACTTCGTTATCACGGATGATCGTTCCGGCTTTTGCTCCTGTGAAATTTTTGGCGGTCACGCTGACGGTCGCTTTCCGGCTGCCATCGCGCAGGGCATTCTCGACTGCCGTGATCGGGAAAACCGCTTCTCTTTGTCCGGCTGGTATCGTGACGGTTTTTGAAAAGGTCAGCGTGCCCGGGGTATCGCTGCGGATGGAAATGCTGATGGGCTTCTTCAGAATGCCGGAGAGACTCACCGTTGCGAAGTCGGTGCCGCCTTCTGCAATGATAGATGACATAACCAGGGAAAGCTCGCGAACTTCATTGTCCACCGTCATGGTCTGAGCGGTCACCAGATCGGTACCACCGGAGCTCGCGGTCACGGCGACGGTGACGTTGCCGTCGATGTCCTCGTCGTTGCGCGCCCGAATTGTTAATTTGGCGGACGTTTGTCCGGCAGGTATCACGATGTGGGATGGCAGTTTCACTTCTCCATCCGGATCCGCCCTGAGCGCAAACCGGGTGTCCACAGCAACCGCTGATTTTATGGAAATCCTGGCGTTCGCGGTCGGACTTCCGCCTTCGAAAAGTAGGGGCGGGAGTTTTAGTTTCGCAATGGGAAGATCATCATCAACAACACGGATCTGCGTCGACTGATAATAACCCCACCCTAATTCCGTCCGAAAGACGGCGGTCCGGATTCCGTTGGCGAGCCTGTCATTCGTGGCTGAAAGTAGGAATTCAGCAGACGTCTTACCCGCCGGCACCACTACCACATCCGGCGCGGAAATCAGGCCAGGAGGATCGCTGGCCAGCTTCAGCGTGAGCGGCTGTTTGGGCGCGAAGGACAACAGCACGTGGCCAGTCTGCGGTTCCTTTCCCTCGACGATTCTCGCAGGCACTTCAAATTCGACGCTTTGTTCGTCATCGCCTGTGACGGAAACGTCGTCGATTTCGATACCGTCCAGCGGGGCGGAAGCATTGCCAAACTCCGAAAACCGGAACCGGCACTCCCTGCCAAATGATACGGCCGTTCCATTCAGGGAGACTATCGAGCCAAGCGAGATAGAGAATGACTGCCATTTAGAACCGACGGAGGCCAGCGACTGGACGACATGCCACTTCTTTCCACCATCAACGCTGATGGCAACTCCATCATAGTCGCGGCCGCGCACAAACCCTTCCTGCGAAGGCTCATCCGGCTCGTTTCCCAAGCTTTTTGCCTTGAAATTCAAAATGACATTTCCCTTATGTGAGAGATCAAGTTTGAGA
Source organism: Luteolibacter sp. (assembly GCA_039915545.1). GTDB lineage: Bacteria > Verrucomicrobiota > Verrucomicrobiia > Verrucomicrobiales > Akkermansiaceae > Luteolibacter. The sequence goes on along the minus strand of JBDSNC010000280.1, from coordinate 4,325 downwards.
GTCGCTTCGGCCACGGAGCTGACGGAATCGTTCACCCGATCATCCAGCACCAACGCGCCGCGACCCGTCGCGGGCTTGTATTTTCCATTGACCGCTACCCGGCCGTCATTCGTGTCGGAACGAGTCCATTTATCGCCAAGGCTGCCGGTTTCAAAACCATCTTCAAACAACACCCCTGCCTGTGAGTGGCCGGCGAGACACAAGGCAGTCAGAACAATCGTTTTCAGAAGTGTTTTCATAGGATGAATCCGCCCCGAATCACCACCGGAGCTAACAAAAGTCAACCCCCGTCGAGTTCTCATCCGTGAAAAGTCACAGTCCCACTGTTCATCGGTTGATTTGCAACCCGACCATCCGATAGACGCGCGGGGTTTTTCCGGTGAGACGCTTGAAGCAGTTGGTGAAAGCACTCTGGTCGTTGAATCCGGCCTTCAGGGCGATCTCGCTGATGCCGAGGGCACTGCCGGTGAGGTCCGCGATGGCAGCGTTGATGCGGCTCGCGATGATGTATTGCTGGATCGTCTGGCCGAAGACCTTGCGGAAATTCCGTTGGAGCTGACGCTCGGAAAAGCCGGCCAGCCGGGCGATTTCTCCCACCGTGAGCGGCTCTCCCAGGTGAGTGCGGATGTGATCGGCGGCATCACCGACAGGGCCGAGATGCGCATACCGCTTTTCCCGGATGTCCAGATTCTGCAAAATCGCGATCACCCCGACGACCTTGCCATCGCCATCCCGCAACGGATGTTTGTTGGTGGCGATCCAATCCCGGCGGCCCTGCGGGTTGAACCACATTTCCACCATGTTGAGGCGCGGTTGGCCGGTTTCGAGCACCCATTGGTCGTCGGCAGTGAATTTCAAGGCGAGTTCCGGCGGGAGGTATTCGCCGGGCAGTTTCCCCAATACTTCGTTTTCGTGGCGATAGCCCATGCGCTGGACCGACTCCGGACTGATCGCGACCACCCGGCTGAGATGATCCTTCACGATGTAAAAAAGCCCGGGAATCCCGTCGAACGGCCGCAGGATCTCGCGGATGGAGACATTTGGCAGAAACGCGTGGGCCGGAGACGGATCTGGGGACGGCGGCATGAGCGGGTTTGAAACGGCATGCCGGGCCGATCCATTTCACCGATGTCCGGATTTCACAAAAGATTGTCGCAGGTGTGCAAGATTCGCCACCGCAAAGAAATTATCGTGCGCCCTGTTGTTATGTGCTCTTAGTCCGGTGATTATTCCGGCGATCCGGCAAACCCGTTTCCAAAAACCCAACACTCCAACCTCATGCGCCTCCTCCTCACCTCCCTCGCGGCACTCGGTCTGGCCAGCACCACCGGTGCTTTCGCCCAGGACAACCAGCCATTTCCCGTCAACATCACCGTCGATGCCTCGAAGCCGCTCGGCCCTCTCAAGCCGATCTGGCGTTACTTCGGTGCCGACGAGCCGAACTACGCCTACATGAAGGACGGCAAGAAGCTCATCGCCGAGCTCGGTGAACTGAAACCGAAAGGCGTCTATTTCCGCGCCCACAACCTGCTCACCACCGGCGACGGCACGCCCGACCTGAAGTGGGGCAGCACGAACGCCTACACGGAGGATGCCGATGGGAAACCGATCAACGACTGGACCATCACCGACCGCATCTTCGATACCTATCTGGAGCGCGGCGTGCGGCCCTACGTGCAGCTCGGATTCATGCCGCAGGCGATGTCGACACACCCCGAGCCTTACCGCCATCATTGGACGCCGGAAGCGAAATACGACACCATCTATCTGGGCTGGACCTATCCGCCGAAGGACTACGCGAAGTGGGGGGAACTCTGCTACCAGTGGACGAAACACTGCGTCGAGAAATACGGCCGCGAAGAGGTGGAGACGTGGTGGTGGCAGCTCTGGAACGAGCCTAACATCAGCTATTGGAAGGGCACGCAGGAGGAATTCTACAAACTCTACGACTACTCCGTGGAAGGGGTGCGCCGCGCCCTGCCGACCGCACGCATCGGTGGTCCCGAAACCGCCGGCGGCCCGGGCGGAGGCAAACTGGAGGGTTTCCTCAAACATTGCGTCTCCGGAACCAACGCGGTGACCGGGAAACAAGGCACGCCGATCGATCTGTTATCATTCCACGCCAAGGGCCAGCCGAAATTCGTGGACGGCCACGTGCGGATGGGAATTTCCAGCCAATTGAAGGACATCGACGGCGCGTTTACCGTGATTGCGAAATTTCCCGAGCTGAAGGACAAACCGATCGTCATCGGCGAGTCCGATCCCGAAGGCTGCGCCGCCTGCCAGGGACCACAGAACGGTTACCGGAACGGCACGATGTATTCCAGCTACACCGCCGCCAGTTTTGCTAGAAAATACGAACTCGCCGACAAACACGGCGTGAATCTCGAAGGAGCGCTCACCTGGGCCTTCGAGTTCGAGGACCAGCCGTATTTCGCCGGCTTCCGCGTGCTTGCCAGCAACGGCATCGACCACCCCGTGCTCAACGTCTTCCGCATGATGAGCAAAATGACCGGCGACCGCCTCACCGCCACCAGCGACAGGGAAATCCCGCTCGACGACATCGTGAAAAACGGCGTCCGCAAGCAGGCCGACGTTGCCGCCCTCGCCAGTCGCGATGGCAAAAAAATCAGCGTGCTCGTCTGGCATTACCACGACGACGACCTCGCCGGCCCCGACGCCGCGATCAAGCTGACCCTCCCCGGCCTGCCGGTCGCCAGCGGTCAGACGAAAGTGACCCACTACCGGATCGACGAAACGCACAGCAACGCCTTCACCCTGTGGAAAGCCCTCGGAGAACCGCAGAAGCCGACGCCAGCTCAATACACCGACCTCGAACAAGCCGGAAAACTCGCCACGCTCGAACCGGAGAAAAAAGCAGCCATCTCCAACAACTCCACGACCGTCGATTTCACCCTGCCACGCCAAGGAGTTTCGCTGCTGGTCATCGAATGCGAGTGAATCTCGGTCCAGCTTGGACCGGCTCCCTTCACCTGCGGAGAACATCGCCCCACGGTCGGGCGACAAGACTTGGAATTTCCCCGACAAAGGCGGAATTCCGTCCGACAAAGGCCCAATTCTGATTGGCAAAGCCAAAACCGCGCCCAACAAGCAATCAATTCCACCCAACAAATCGCCAAAATCCCCCGACAAATAGAAAATTCCGCTCATCAACTATCCAAAAACGCCCGACAAAACCTCAAACCCGCCCCACAAGCATCCAACCCCATCCGCAAAACACCCATTTCAGCGCCAAACCCATCATTTCCCTTCAAAACACCCCAAAAACCCTCCCCGCTACAAAATCCTCCCCCAACCCTAGCAATAAAAGTCCGATGTCCCCGCTTTAGAGCGTGACACCACTAACATTAACCCTAACTTCCAGATCGCCTATCGGCTTGAAAATCATCAGAAACTAACCCCACTCGCACCCTACCGCCGCCATGTCAGACACCATACCCACCCCACCCGAAAATACCCCGGACGATCACTCCCAACCGCCCGGCTTCTTCAACCAAGCCCAGCTCAATGACATCAAACTCGGCGAAGACCTCCAGACCCTCGCCACCGAAGCTCGCCACACCGCCAACCTGGAAAAACGCGGCTTCACCCCCGCCAACAACACCATTCTCGGCACGCTCACCGCCGAAGCCCGCCGCCAGACCACCGTCACCGGCCAAGCCCGTAGCGCCAAAAAGGCCTCCACCCTCAACGCCAAAGGCCCCGAGCGCACCCTTCTCGCAGCGCTCCACGAAATCCAAGCCGCCGCGCGCCAGAAACAACGCCTCCTCGAAGCCGATGGCGATCCTGCCACCAACTTCGACACAACCCCTTATCTGATTGGCAAACGCCTGAACGCGAACCGCACCCTGCTTCTCCAGAACTCGGACACCCTCATCGCTCTCGCCAAAACCGACAACCTCCCCGGTCTTGGCGACCCGGAAATCCTCCTCATCGAAAACCACCTCTCAACATACCGCGGAGCCAAAGACCTCCAGATCGACACCAAGGAAGAATCCGGCAACGAGCGCGTAACCCGCGATGCCCTCATCAAACGCATCAACGCCCTGCGCACCGCCCTCCAGCACTCCGCCGACCGCGCCTACCCCTACACCGACGAAGCCAGCGCCCCCGCCCGTGCAGCTTTCAAACTTCCGCCTGATCGTACCTTCGTTGGCTGAAAAACCATCTCACCAAACGTAAGCGGTCAACAGAACCCCACTATGCGGCGGGGCTGGGTTGGGCATAGGATGGGACGCTATGTCATCCATCATCGAGCAACCCACAGGAACCATTGTCAAATCCGACCGCGCGGGGCGCACCCG
>JBDSNC010000205.1:0-21680 GCA_039915545.1 Luteolibacter sp. | reverse complement strand
GCCGAGGCGGGAGCGATGTTGAAACTCGTCATCGTCTGCATCGCCGCCCTGCTGCCATGGATCGGCGGACGCTTGCGCTGGCAGGAACGCTGGATCCGCGACCGCGTCCGCGCCGAACTGCTGCGCTCGTTGCTTACTTCCTACGAACCAGGCAGCCCGCTGCGCCCGCCAGCGCTGGAGCTGTTCGGCCGCGAGGAAGCGTTCCTCCGCACCGCCGCGATGCATCTGGTGACGGAACGACGTGGCTGGGAGAAAGCCCGCGACCTCTATCTGAAAGAACGGGTGGACGGACAGATCGGTTATCTGAAATCGAAAGGCGAGCTCGCGGCGAAGCGCATGGCGATCTTCGGGCGGGTGTTCTGGGTCTGCTCGTGGACGGCGATGGGGCTGAGCGGATTCCTGGTCATCTGCTCGTTTTACGGGATGAAATTTCCGTCACCCTGGGAAAGCCGGCTTTCCTTCACCACCGCCGTCATGCCCGGCATCGCAGCGTGGTGCCTTGCGATGATCTCCGTATTCGAGTTCAAACGCCGTGCCGCACTCTATCAGCAGCTCGTCGGCGAACTCCAGCGCCTGCGTCCGAAAATCGCCGCCGCCAACTGCGCCAGCGCCGTCACCAGCGCGATGAACCAGATCGAGCGCCTGCTGCTGAACGAGCTCTGGGAATGGCAGGGTTCGCGGAAGAAGTGATTGGGAAACGGCCAGCCCCTCACCCGCCCGCCGTCAGCACCTCCACCAGATGCCGGAATTCGTCATCCGCGTCCTCCTGGCTTGTCGTCGTTGCCACCACCTCGCCGCGCACCAGAATGCGGAACCGCTGCCGCAACCGATGAATTGTCACGTTGAGCGCGTTCTCTGACAAACCCAGTGCCTCCGCAGCTTCCGCGTGAGATCCTTGGGTTCCTCCATCCAGCCACGGTTGCAACACTCGGAATTGCGCCGTTTTCCCCACCGCCGTCATTTCTTCCTCCAACGAAACCAAAGCGCGCCGGATCAACGCCAGAGCCCAATCACGGTCAAAACCCGCCTGGGAATCCTCACTCGATAGAAAATCCGCCGACCCGTCTAAATCCACATGCTCCACTCCTCCGCCGCGTTTGGCGGATTGCCGGAGTTCGTGACGGCGGGCGAGAAAATGTTTCACCCCGCCCAACAGATAGGACCGGAACCGCCCTTTCTCCGGATCCGGCGATCCCACATTTTCGCGCACCAGCATCTCCTCGAAAAACGCATGCGTCAGATCCCTCGCCAGATCTTCATCCGCTGATCGTGACCGGATGAAACGGAACACCGGTTCGTAATAAATCCCGCAGAGTTCGGATAGAGCCGCCTGCCCGGCATCCGAACGCAATCCCGCCTGCCGGACGAGCGTCCAGCGGGTGGAGTGGAAAGAAGAGGGAGGGATGTTCATGGTCGCGGCAACTCGTCCAATTTCCTCTGGCCCTTTTCCACCGCCGTTCTGGCGTGCAATACTTTCGGCCCCCATGAGTAGCCGGTGGCGCATTCAATACTAACTTTCTCCGGCTCATTTCCCAAGACAGATGCAGCCCACATCCTCTCTTTCAGCAAAACCATCGCTTCCTGGAACTTCCGCGGATCGTCGAGTTCGGCCAACAACCGTTTCGACATGCCTTGCTTCACCAGCAGCACATCTCCGAAGTAGGCGGCATTCAGCACCGTTTGCACGGCAGTGACAGGTTCCGAGAAATCAGGTGTCAGCGGCAGCAGGGGTACCGGCGCGGCTTCGCGGATCACCCGCCGCTGGATGCCCTGTGGAATCGGCCAGGCTGGGAGGATCCAAAGGATCAATGCGAGGATCCCGCTGCCAGCCGCAGCCGATATTCCGAAAAAAGGTCCGCAACACGCGGCCAGTAGGGCGGACAACACCGTCGCCAACACCACGTAAACCGTGGGCCAATGCATGGATTTTTTTGCTTCGAGCCATTCGGTATTCGTATATTCCGGCCGCTTGGTCAACGGCCGGACATGCTCCGGAGCTAGGGCGGTGAATCGTTGGACGAATGCGTTCTGATAGGAGAACACGCTGAAGTTTCTCGCAATCAGGAAACTCGCCGTCAGCTTTTTATCATCATGGTCGATGCTCAACCGTTTCCTGAAATCCCCTCCGGCTTCCCACGCGTTTTCACCCAATCCATCCCTCTCGGACTTTGATAGATTTGAAACATCCCATGACAATTCGAACGGGAGATAGAGCTCCGTGTAGTGGTTGTAGAGGCGCTTGGTGACCGCCGACGCGGAAAAGAACAACATCAGGGACAACCCCACGGCCACCCTGCGCTTCCACGGTGATGATGGCACACGCTTCACCGGAGGTCCCCCGAAATGGAAAAGCAACAGACTCGCCGCGAACACCGATCCGAAAAGAATCGCCTGCACAATCGGGAGGACACCTTCCCCCCATACGATCGGATTTTCGCCTCTCGAACCGGACCCGTTGAAAAGCCAGTTGAAAACATAGGTCGGAACCCCACACACCAACGGCCACAGCACGAAGCGCCGCAGGTGGATCCATCCGTCGGGCGATTGGTGTCCTTTGCGAATCCGGTCGAGAGTCCGCATTCCAAGCGCGAACCCGGAGATCATCGCAATCACCGAGATGCCAAACCACAAGTTCAGAAAGATCCGCAGACCGCTGGGAATGTTGATGGTAAAGCCTCCGGACCGAAAGGTGAGAAGCCGCCAGTAGTTTTCTCCCATGCCCTCGGGAAGTGATAGAAAAATCAGGACAAGGCCGGTGAATCCTCCACCAATCAATAGCAGGGGGAGCTTCACCGACTTAGGAAGGCCAACAGCCTCGCCCGAATATGATAGAGACCCGGACAGTGGTCTGACTTGAAAATTCCGCACTCCAGTCTTCACCTCATCCGCGCTCTGATAGCGTTTCTCCCGCTCCTTCTCCAGCGCCCGGAACACCACTTCATCCAACCTCGGATCGCTCGCGGATTTCTCGCTCGGCGCGGGGAAACGCCCAATCGGCAGCCCCCCGGTCAACATTTCATAAAACACCACGCCAAGGCTGTAGATGTCCGCGCGGTGATCGACGTCGTGCGGGCTCTCGATTTGCTCGGGTGCGATGTAGGCGGTCGAGCCGAGCGCCGAACCGGTGTGGGTCAGGGTGAAATCGGTTTCCCCGTCCACCAGCCGTGCAATGCCGAAGTCTGCGATTTTCACATGACCTTTCGTATCCAACAGAATGTTCTCCGGCTTGATGTCGCGGTGAAGCACCCCTTGGTCGTGGGCGAACTGGAGCGCGGTGCAGATTTCCGGAATGACGGCCAGCGCCTGCTCCGCGGAGAACCGCCCGGCCTGCATCGCCTGCCTTAAGTTGACGCCATCGACGTATTCCATCATCAGCCAGAAGTAGCCGCCGGTTTCACCGAAGTCGTGAATGGCCACGATGTTCGGATGAGCCAGCTTTCCGAGAAACCTCGCCTCGCGGGCGAAGCGTTCGGCGAAATCCGGATTCGCGTGCAGCCCGGGGTCCAACAGCTTCAACGCCACGTGGCGGCCGAGGTGCGGTTGGAACGCTTTGTAAACAATGCCCATTCCTCCGCGGCCGACGAACTCCAGGATTTCCAACTGGGGGAAAGCCCGCTGGATTTCCCCGACAGACGGCGCGGCGACGGGCGTCTCGTTTTCCGCTGCGGCAAGCATGACACAGGCGGGACATAGGCCGCCGGGCGCATCATCGGGGAGCGTCCGGTCGCAGGATTTGCATGGGGTTTTCTCAGTCACATTCTTACCTGACGGAAATGATGGGCGGGATTACAACAAATCGCGAGTTTTTCGGAGAATGGGCCAAACGAGGTCCTGTTTTCACATTACAAATTTGTGATTCCCACCGCGAACCCTGCGGATGAAACTCGCGTCAATGATCGAGCGTGTATTTCTCGGATGGGACCAGCCGTTTCTCGCCCCCGCCGTCGCCTGGCTGTTGGAACGGCGTGAGGAACTGCCGCGGATGCTCGTCGTCGTGCCCACCGCGCAAAGCGGACGACGGCTGCGCGAGGCTCTCGCAGAAAGTGCGGGTGCCCTGCTCGCGCCGAAAGTGGTTACGCCCGGGTCGTTCCTGCAAACCGAGGACGCCACGATCGCCGGTGACTGGATCGACCACGTCGCGTGGGTGGAGGTGCTGGAAAATGTGGTGGACTGGAGCGAATACGAAGCCTTGTTCCCCGAAAAACCCGGCGAGGGCAGCGACTGGGCGGGCGGCCTCGCCCGCGAGATGATCGGGCTCCGGCGTTCGTTGCAGGAAAACGGACTCACCCTGACATCCGCCGCGCGCAAACTCCGCGAAACCGTCGAAGCAGAGCGATGGGAAGCTCTCGGCAGGCTGGAAGATTTCGTCGAACAGAAGTTGAAAATCTGGCGCTACAGAAGCCGCAGCCGCATGTTGGCGGATGGGGTGAAATTGCCACCCGGCGTTTCGCACATCATCCTTGTCGGAGTGGCGGAAATGCCGCCGCTGGTCGAGCGTGCCTGGCTCGCATGGGATGGCAGGGTCACAGTACTGATCGGCGCGCCGGAAACCGAAGCGCAAAATTTTTCTCCAACTGGATGTCCGTTAGCCGAACTGCCTGGTGAATTGAAATTAAAACCGTGGATCGACCGGGCATTGCCATGGCCTGATAGAGGCAGCGTGCAGGTCGCGGCGGATCCACGGCAGCAGGCGGTGGAAACGTTGAAAATCGTCGGTGAGACGCAAACGCCGTCGGACGATCTTGCGCTGGGCTCGGCCGATGCGGAAGTCGGCACCGAACTCGCCCGCGCCTTCACCCGCGAGGGTTGGCCGGCATTTCATCCGGCGCAAGCGGGCATCAGTTCCGGGCTTTCACGCTGGTTCAAGGTCTGGTGCGAATGGCTGGCGGACCCCACGCTGGCGGTGATGGCGGACCTGCTTTCCATGCCGGAAACGGGAGTGCTCGTGAGCGGCAAGCGGGCACAGAAGGCCAAGCGTCTCTCCGAATTGCGCGACCGCTGGATGGTCGCCCGCACCGAGGATTTGAAACGGCGGATCGAGACGGAACATTTCCGCAACGATTGGGACAAGGAGTCCGCCGCAGAATTGTTAGCGGCGGCGGAGGCGCTGGAAAAATGGCGAGTCAGTTTCCTGCGGGAGGATTTCAGTGGAGTGATCGTGAGAATGTTGGAAACCCTCGGCCGCACCGGACCGGCCACCGGAGAAACTTCGCTCGCGATGATCGAATGGATGGAAGGCGCGCGGCCGCTGATGCAGCAGGTCGGGCGCGGTGCGAAATTCTGGATCGAGCTGATGCTCTCCGAACTTCCCTCCCCCGCCCCGCTGCCGCCGGACGGGCGCGTCGTCGACGTGCAGGGCTGGCTGGAACTTTTTCACGAACCCGGCAGCCACCTCATCCTCTGCGGCATGAACGAGGGCAAGGTCCCCGCCCGCAGCGGCGGCGAGCCGTGGCTGAGCGAGGCCAGCCGCGAGCGCCTCGGACTGATCAAGGACGCCGACCGCGCGGCGCGCGACGCGTTTCTCTATCAGTCCATGCTGGAGGCCCGCCGCAAGGACGGGCGCGTCGACGTGATCTGCGGAAAATCCGGCGCAGGCGGCGAGTCGCTGCTGCCTTCGCGGATTTTGTTAGCTGCCGAAAGAAGCGAGCTGCCGCAGCGCGTGAAAACCCTCTTCCGCGAGATCGAGCCACCTGAAGCAGGCATGCGCTGGGAGCGCGACTGGCAGTGGCAGCCCCGCAAGGTCGATCCGCCGAAGCGGCTGAACGTCACTTCCCTCGCCGACTATCTTTCCTGCCCATTCCGCTACTATCTAAAACACGCCGTCGGCATGCAGAGCACCGACACCGGCCGGGGCGAGTGGAACGCGCGGGACTTCGGCACCGTCGCCCACGAGGTGCTCGAACGCTGGGGCCGTGACGTGACGGCCCGCGAACTCGCGGACGCCGGCGCTCTTCACGACTGGCTCTCCCGCGAACTCGACCGCGTGGTGGCCGAGTGGTTCGACAAGCGCACGCCACTCTCCGTCAGAATCCAGACCGAGGCACTGCGGCAGCGTTTCCAGTGGCTGGCAAAGGTCCAGGCAGACCTCCGCAATGAGGGCTGGGAGGTCGTCGATGTCGAGCGCAAGGTCGAGATCCCGGTCGGAGACGCGCACGTCGTCGCCAAGATCGACCGCATCGACCGCCACCGCGAAAGCGGCCGGCTGCGGGTGATCGATTACAAGACCGGCAAGGTGGACAGCGTGGACAAGGCGCACCGGAAAAAAGTCACCACCGCCACCGTGCTTCCCGCGCACTACACGATGGATGATCCGGTCGTTTACCTCGGCGAGGAAAAAGGCAAGTCCGCGAGCTTCCGCTGGACCAACCTCCAGCTCCCGCTCTACGCCGCCGCCGTGATGGGCCGCGAGAAAACCCTGCCCGCCCCCTGTTACCTAACACTCGGCGCCACCGAGTCCGACGTCGCTCTCCACGAATGGCCGGATTTCGAGCCTGCCGATCTCGATGCAGCGAAAGCCTGCGCGGACTGGGTCGCGGAAAAAATCGCCGCCGGGATCTTCTGGCCGCCTGCGGAAAAGGTGACTTACGATGACTACGAAATTCTCGCGGCGGGGAGGACGCTGGAGGAAATGATTTCCCGCTAGAATGTTAAATCCGGAAAATCGTGCCCTCCTGCGCGATGAAAATCCATCCCGGCTCAACGACGCCTCCCACCCATTCCATGACCTTCCGATCCATCATCACCACATTCGCCCTCTGCGCATTTCTATCCAATCCATCGCACGCGGAAGCCCCCGTGCTGCGTGTCTCCGCCGCCGCCAGCCTTGCGGAGGTCCTGAAGGAAATCGACACGGCGTTTGAAAAAAGCACCGGCACCAAGGTGGAGCTCAACCTGGGTGCCTCCAGCACGCTGGCCCGTCAGATCGAGGAAGGAGCACCGGCTGACGTGTTCTTCTCCGCGGATCTCGCAAAGATGGACGGACTGGAAAAAAAAGGCCTGATCGATTCCGCTACCAAGGAAGAACAACTCTCCAACTCACTCGTCGTCGTTGAGCCGGTGGACAGCAACCTCACGGTGGCTTCAGCGAAGGACCTCGTCGGTGTGGGGAAAATCGCACTGGCCGATCCCAAGGCCGTGCCCGCTGGAATCTATGCGAAAGCCTGGCTGGAGAAGCTCGGTTTATGGACCCAGGCGGCACCGAAAGTCGTCGCCACGGAAAACGTCCGCGCCGCGCTCGCCGCCGTGGAGGCGGGCAACGTGGACGCAGGCGTGGTTTACAAGACCGACGCCGTCATTTCAAAAAAAGTGAAAGTCGCCTACCAAGTGCCCGCCGCCGAAATGCCGCCGATTGTCTATCCGATGGCAGTGCTCAAAGGCGCGGCAAACGCCGCAGCCGCCAAACAGTATCTGGAGTTCCTCGACGCGAAGGATGCCATCCAGGCATTTGAGAAATACGGATTCGTCGTCCTGCCGGAAGCCCCGGCGGTCGGGAAATGACGAATCGCCGATTTGGTGCGGACCATCAAACGGGGGGCTCGAAGACACGCACCCGTCCCTCTTCCACAATCCAGAGAGAACCCATGAACGGTTGGGTTTTCAGTGCGCCAATCAGGGTGGCGAGAAGGCGATTAAGGACTTCCTCGCTCATGCGCGCTGGCGCACGTATTACCGCGATTCCGTGGTGCTGGGAGGGAGGAAACCGGAAGGGATTCGCAAAATCCAGATCAAGGGTAATGATGCCACGTTCATCAGAACGACAGCGGGCAGCAACCTGCTCATCCGTGGCCGAGCAAAGGTCCTGCTCCGGTACGGTGCAAACGTCGTGCCCCGCCGCAGCAAGCAGCTCACGGCCGCGCGCGCCGAGATTCTCGTCGAGTTTCAATTTCATGCCACAGGTTCGAGGGCGACCGCCACATAGCGTTCATGAGACATGGCTGATCCGTAAGCGATGCAGGCGTGAATGTCCGCCACAGTAATCTGCGGGTAGTGCCCGGTAATGATCACCTGTGGGGTGAGGCCGTCAGCGAGAAGGTCCAGCACCATGGACACCCAGATACGGTGCCCCCGGATGCAGGGACGGCCGCCGCAGCGGGCGGGATCGATCCAAATATGGTGGTGGAGTTGTTCTGTGGTCATCGCGTTGGGAGGACCATACGATACCGGAGCTTCGATTGCAAAGACGGATCGGTAGCTGTGGGGAAGGCGCTGGTGGAAATGATTTTCACACAAAATCAGGCTCGCATGTCCTCAAAACGAATGATTCAGCCGCTCCGCTGGATTGAATGGGTTCTCGTTTCAAAAGTTCAATCAAAAGGAAGACTTCCTCTTCGAGAACTTTAGCGGATGGCAGCTCGATCTTAAGCCGTGCCTTCACGAGGTTCTCAAAGTGTGGTTCAAACTCACGGCGATGAAAGGCTTTGACTCTCTGTTCACTTTCCCACTTCGCCCCTACTTTGAATGCCTTGCGCAACCACTTTGGTTTGGCGGTCTTCCGCGCATGATTCAAAATCACTGCGATCTCGGCTTCCGTCAGCAGATATTCCACCGCGAGTGTTTCGAGTTCACTGACAAGAGTTTCAACCACCATCTTTGAGTCGTCGTCGGCAATTCGATTCGCAACTTTTTGGGTCACTTTCGCGCACCCTATTCCTGCGGCCAACGAACCTGCAATGCCACCGATGATCCCTCCTACAGCGGTCCCGAGAACGGGGACAATTGAACCCGCCGCAGCTCCAGCCGCAGCTCCTCCCAGAAACCCAACCGTTCCGCCGGAAATGCCGACAATATTAACAGTAAGGTTCTTTGTGAACTGCCGCCACGAAATGGACCGGGCAAAAAGAACCCTGTAGAAATCCGGAGTGGTTGTGACCAGCGCCACAATCGTCCCTGTCACAACATTTGTTCGCAGAACCTTTGAAACATGATTAACCGCAGCTGCTCCATAGACCGCCTTGCCCAGCGATCCCATGGCAACGCGATTTATCGCTTCCCGCCCCATACTATTACCAGCAACTGCTCTTACTCCGCTTCGAACGGCTATCGCCCCAAACGCCGCCACATTGGTGCGGAGGATTTGGGCACTTATCACACCCGTAATCAACGTCGTGCTGCCAGCAGCAACCGCAGAGGTAAACGCTGTCCGAGTCGCGTGAGTTGGCGACTCTCCCTGCCATCGATTCTGGGCGAAGGTAACGGCGAAAGAAATCGCGAAGACGTAGGATGATGTCACCGCTTGGGTTTTGGAATCAAACGCAATGGAATCGATGTTCCCTGCTTTCGCGATATTCCTTGCTTGCTTGTAGGTGATCGTGCCCTGCCGGATGATTTTATCAGAATCTTTCGAATCACTGAATCCTGGCACCTGCCCATTTTTGATCCTTTTCCCCATCAGTTCAACGCAGGCGTCATACTGATCTTGGGGCACTTCGAGAACCTGCCCCGAGTATCGGTATGTTCCGGTAGCGGAGTCGAAAGCGGCGGATACAGTTTCGGAAGCACTTTGAAAGTATTTGGATTGAACTCGGATGCCATCGACAAGCCGGTCTGCTCCATTCAATTCATTTGTCATTCCGACAATTTCCGCATTTCGACCCCGTAATGTGTCCGCGAAGTTGTTGGCATCTTCCGCAGAAAAGCCGTGACCGCCCTTGGTATGATACTTAGCAATCTGCGACCGCTCTAAAATTTGGGCCACTTGAGGCGCCACCAACGGGTGCACTCCGCACTCACAGCTATCGTTTTGATCTGACTCGGAGGCGTCCGTTACATTTCCACGATCAAACATGTAAAAATTGATAGTCTGAATAGTGGGCTCGCGTCAAATGCGGATCGATTGAAAAGAGCGGATGGGACGTGGTTCTTTTCAGACCGCGTGCCATCCGCTTTTTTTCTGATGGGCGGCGCGTGAACAGGTCAGCGGCAGCCGCCTCAAGACGGGACTACTTACGGGAGATCAGATGGAAGAGAAGACGCGGAGCAAGAGGCTCCGGCAACGGCCTGGAGCGAGACGCTCCAGCCACGTTGCTCCTGGGGAGGGACTATCAGATGGTGGGAGCGCTACCGGTGAAGATGTCTGATGGAGTGGGCACGGTGCCGGAGAAGAAGGTGATGCCGTTGCCGACGATCAGCACGGGCAGGCCGAAGGGATTGAAGGGCAACGGGAGTTCGCCTGCTTTGTTAGGATTGGTTTCGAAATGGACCTCGCCTTCGGTACGGCCCTTGTCATCGATCATGGAGAGGGTGCCGAGGACCTGGCCATTTACGACGACATCGTAGTCTCCGGCTGCGAGGTTGCGGCCGTCGAACTCAAGCTCGATCTTGCCGCCAGGCGAAAGCTTGACCTTGGCGCGGACGCGGCTGCCGGCGGGTGCGTCCGGGGTAGCGGCGAGCGACAGCTCGATTTCGTTTTCATCGTCGTCGCTGATCTTGTCATTATCGTCATCGGAATCGGCGCTGTCGTCGGTGCCATCGCCGTCGTCGTCATCATCGCGGGCGCGGCCTTTTCCATCGCCGTCGCAATCGTCGTCCGAGCCATTGCGGCGGCCATCGCCGTCGATGTCGTCGTCGGTGGTGTCGGGGCGGCCGTCGCCATCGATGTCCTTCTCGCTTTTCGAATCGTCCGGCAGGCCGTCACCGTCGATGTCCTTTTCGGCGGAGGCGTCGTTCTTGAGATGGTCGCCGACGAATTTTCCCTTGAACGGGCCTTTGCGGCAGATACCGCCGTCGACGTTACGGTCCTTGCCGTTGAGGATGCCGTCGCCATCGACGTCGGGATCAAGGCGGTTGACGATGCCGTCGCCATCGAGGTCCTTCGGCGAGGCGGCGGCGTGGCCGAGGCTCATGGTGGCGGCGAGTGCGGCGGCGATCAGGGTGGTGCGGCCGGAGAGGAGTGAGGTTTGGATTTTCATGGGATCGGGTGGTTGGAAATTTGGATGCGTTGGTTTTTGAGAACGTGTCTGCATCAAGCACGCGAAGGCGGGGCGGAGCAAACGGAGGAGTGTAACAGGATTGATGGGAAAGGCGGAAGCCAGCCCGCGCCACGCCGAATAATGCCTTGTCTGCTCAGGGCCTCGACTTACCCTGCGGCCCATAGAAACCGTCCGATGAATCCCGTTTCAACTTCATTCAGCTCCCCCCGCCGCGCGGCCTGGCTGACGCCGGGTGTTTTACTTTTTCTGCTAGTCCTGCTGCCGTCCACGGCGAGCGCTCATGTGGAAAAGGGCAACATCGGCGGCTTTGTCAGCGGTTTCGTGCACCCGCTGACCGGGCTGGACCACATCGTGGCAATGGTGGCGGTGGGTCTGTGGGGGGCGTTTCTGGGTGGTCGCGCGATGTGGACGCTGCCGGTGGTTTTCCCAGTGGTGATGGCTTTTGGAGGAGCGCTGGGGGTTTTGGGAGTGCCGCTGCCTTCGGTGGAAACGGGGATTGCGCTTTCCGGAATTGTGCTTGGGGGGATGGTCGCCTTCGCGGCAAAACCACCGTTGTGGGTGGCGGCGGTGATCGTGGGGATTTTTGCGATTTTCCACGGCTATGCGCACGGTGCGGAAATGCCGGAATCCGCGAACGCGCTGACCTTCGCGATTGGTTTTGTTATTTCCACCGGCCTGCTGCACCTGAGCGGGATCGCCTTCGGGCTGCTGGTGAAGTGGCCGTGGGGTCGCATCGCGGTGCGGGCGGGAGGAGTGGTGATCGCGCTGGTCGGCTTCGGGTTTCTGTTCAAACTGATCTGAGATGAACCGATTCCCCCCGCGCCGGGCCGGAATGCTGCCGGCCGCATTTCTGTTACTGGTTTTCCAATCCACGGCGCAAGCGCATCTCGCAGTGGAGGGTGCGGGAGAAATCGGCAACGGCGCGCTGCATCCGCTGGTGAGTCCGGCGCATGTGATGATCCTGCTAGGGCTGGGTCTGCTGCTGGGGCAGCGGGTGCCGTTTGACTTGAAAAAGCCGATGCTCGTCTTCGCCCCGGCGTCCGCGCTGGCGCTGTTGCTGAGCACGACGGGAAAAATCGCCGGTGTGCCGCTGCCGGTGCTGATAGGAATCGCGCTGTGCGCCGCCATCACCGTGGCACTCGGACGGCGACCGCCCTTACCCATCGTGGGACTGATATGCACAGCGGCGGCGGTCGGCATCGGACTCGATTCGCGGGTGGAATCCGGCACCGCGATGGCCATCGCAAAAACGCTGATCGGCACGTGGCTGAGCATGAACGCCGTCGTCGCCTACACCGCGATCTGCGCGTCCAACGGCGCGGACAAGGAGTGGGCGAGGATCGGCATCCGCGTGGTCGGGTCGTGGATCATCGCGATTTCACTGCTGGTGCTGGCATTCTCACTGCGGAAATCCGGATAGAGAGGGGGGGGCGGAGTTCTTAGTATGTAGTTCAACCCTTCAGGGTGTCTTCGTTCGATATGAAGACACCTTGAAGGGTTGAACTACGGACGAAGAGGAAGAGCTCCGCACCGCATCCAGCAGAGCTGGAACTGCCGGGGGCGCGAGCAGAGCTTCGCGCAGTCCGGGGGAAGAGCCGATCACACAAAAAACAACCGTTGGACGACCCAGGCGAAACCGCAGAGGGCGACGAAGACGGAGCCGTAGGTCTGAACCTGGGTTTTCCATTTGCCGAGGGGCCAGAAGAACAGAAAGGCGGCGGCAAGCACGGTGATCTGGGCGAGTTCGACGCCGGCATTGAAGCCGATGAGCGGCATGATGAGTTTGTTCTGCGGGAGGCTGCTGAGTTTTTCGCGCAGGCCGCTGGCGTAACCGAGACCGTGGATGAGGCCGAAGGAGAAAACGAGGATGAGCCGTTGTTTGCCGAGCTTGCCGGTCCGGCCGATGACCAGGTTTTCGACACCGATCCAGGCGATGCTGACGGCGACCATGATGTTGACGAAATTCATCGGGACGTTCGCGAGGCCATAGACGGAGAGAGCGAGAGTGATGGAGTGCGCGAGGGTGAAAAGCAGGGATTGCTCGAGGAGCGACTTCCATTTCGGGACGAGAAGGAACATGCCGAGGATGAAGAGCATGTGGTCGAAACCGGTGGGCAGGACGTGGTGGAAACCGGATTGCAGCCAGCCGCTGGTGACCGGTTGGAGGGCGGGTGGCGGAGGTTGAACGACCACCGGCGGAGAATGGGCTTCCGGTGCGGCCGGAGCAACCGGCGGGGGCGAAACGGGTGCGGCCAGATTCATGAGCAGGACGTTGCCGCCGGGGAGGGTGCTCATGATTTTCGGGTCGTCACCTTCCTCGATGAGGATGATGAGTTCGGTTTCCTGCTCGCCGGACCAATGGGCGCGCAGCTCGCCGCCACCGGGGACGGCATCGAAGATGATGCGGACGGAAATGAGCGCGACATCGCCGTCCTCGGGCGGGAGAACGAAGGGCTCTTTCTCGAAATTGGGATACTCGACGCGCCACGGGATGTCCTTCCCGGCAAAGGTGAAGCGCAGGAGCTTGCGCAGCGTGTTTTCGGTTTCCTTGCGGATCCGGGCGAATTCCTCGGGCGGGGATTTCATGACGGCGGCACGGCTGAGGGGCGGACCGCCGGGGATGTTGCGGGTTTCCGGCAGCATGTAGGCGATGTCCATTTCGCCGAGCAGCCGCCATTGTTTCTCCCCTTTCTGGAATTCCAGTTCCACGGAGGGGACCTGATGGGCATGAAGCTTCTGGAATGAAAACAGGACGGCGACGAGGTAGAGGAGAACCCGGAAAAACTTCATGCGTGTGGGGATGTCGGTCGGTAGCGTCGCCGGAGCGTCCCCGTTTGCAAGGAAACATCCCGGAGCGATTTTTCCCGGTAAAACCAGCGGTTTTGCGTGGAATTCGGGGGCGAAAAAACCGGAAACTCGCCGCTTTACAAGGTCGGAAGCGCCACCCATAGTCCCGCGCCCATGACTTTTGCAGCGATCAACTGGCTAGATATCAGCATCAACCTCCTTCTGGTGATCTTCGTGATTGTCTGTCTCCTGATGACCCTGCTGATCCTGATGCAGCGTCCCAAGCAGGAAGGTCTCGGCGCGGCATTCGGTGGTGGCGTCACGGACCAAGTGTTCGGCGCACGCACGACCAATGTCCTCCAACGCGGCACGATCTATCTGGGCTCCCTGTTTTTCATCCTGAGTCTGGTGCTGGCAATCCTGATCGGTCATCAGAACAAGCAGAAGAAACTGCTGTCACCAGCGACTCCTGCCGCGAAAGTGGAAACGGTGAAGCCTGAGGTGCCGAAAGCCCCCGCCCTGCCGAAGTCTCTGAGCGAGGAACTGCCCGCCGAAATCCAGACTCCTTCCGATTCTCCAGCAGACGCACCGGCCGACGCGCCTGCTCCTGCCCCTGAAACCACCGTTCCTGCGGCACCTGTGGAAACCGCTCCCGCCGCGCCGACCGAAGCGACTCCTCCGGCAGCGCCGGTGGAAACCGCACCACCGGCCGCTCCTGCGGAAGTCGAAGCTCCGAAGGACAAGTAACACGGGCCCTGGCGCTCTCACCCGGTGATGGCGACCGAGCAGGACAAACCCGAATTGTCGCCGGTCTGGGCGCGGGATGACGCGTTTCCCGAAGCTCCCTCAGGCTGGGGCTGGGTGGATGCAAAAGGGAAAATCCATCCCTGTGATTCTCCGGAAAAACTAACGGAGGCCATCCGCACCGACCGGGATGGCAGCGTGAACCTGGTGTGGACGCCGCAAAAACCGCGCATGATCCTGCCGGAGGAACTGCCCGGCATGGGCGACGCGCTGCGGACCGCGCGCGAACGCTGGACACGCGACGATCTGGAGGACGCGAAACACAAGCTGCGCTGGTTCGGCACGGCGTGCGTGGGATTCGGAACCTGGGCGTTCTATCAGGGATATCTTCTTTCGGGCCAGACACCGGCTGGTTTTTCCGAGAGGCTGAAATTCGCCGCGAAGACCATACTATCTTCCGGACAGTCCGGTCTGGCGCTGCTGATGTTTCTGATCTTCGCGTTCATCCCGTGGTATCAGGCGCGGAAACGGCGGCGGGAACTCGGCGCGTGGAACGACGCACGGATCGCGGCGACGGTTCCGGCGATGCGGTTTGAAACGTGGCTGGAATGGCAGAAGGCACCAATGACGAAAGTTTTGTTAGTCCTGATGGCGGCGGTCGGGCTGGCACAGTTGCTGTGTCACGTTAGAACGTCCGGCTGGGGTTCGCTGATGACGGTTTTCCACAACTGGGACGGCATCGCGGAAGCGGGACTGGTGAAGGACCGTTATCTGCAGGGCGAGTTGTGGCGGTTGTTCACCGCGCCGTTTTTGCATGGGAACATCGTGCATTTCCTGATGAACGCCTCGGCTCTGGTCTATCTGGGGCGGCGGCTGGAGGTGTTCGCACGATGGCCGCATCTGCCGATGGTGTTTTTGTTTTCCGCGTGCGCGGGCGGCGAGGCATCGGCGCGGTTTGTGGCCGCTCCATCGGTCGGCGCGTCCGGCGGGCTGATGGGCTGGCTGGGGTTCCTTCTGGTTTTTGAAACGCTGCACAAATCGCTGGTGCCGATGCGGGCGCGGCGGCGGCTGGCAGCCGGGGTGCTGCTGACGGCGCTGATCGGACTGGTGGGATACCGCTACATCGACAACGCGGCCCACGCCGGCGGGCTGGTAGCCGGAATGCTCTACGCGGTGATCGTTTTCCCGAAATCATCGTCCACGGAACGCCCGAGCTCGACGGTGACGGATCGGATTGCCGGAGGTGCATGCCTTTTCGTGCTGGCGGCCTCGGCGTTTCTCGCTGCTTCGCGAATCATCGGTGGGTGATTCTCCAATTTCCGGGTGGGTGGGTGATGCCCGCAGAAAGCAAAATATGCGTAGTTCATCAGGGCTGGTGAGTAGCCGGAAATCCTACCGGGGAAAAGACTCCGTGCACAACCGAATCGACCACCAACCTCATGAAACCCGCACTTCCCATCCTCAGCACGCTCGGCCTGCTCAGCTCGTTCGCCATCGCCGGATCCGTCGCCATCGACACCGCGAAGCCCGCGCCAACGGCTGACGCCTTCGCCAACGCCCGCCGCCCGATCAGCAATCCGACCTTGTTCGATCTCGCCCTGCCGACCACCAACGTGCATCCGCTTTTCCTCTATCACGGACTGCCCGACAACATCAACACCACTGCGGGCAAGCTCCCTCTCGGCGGCGACGTGGAAGTTTACGCGCTCCAGCTCGAATACGCGCTCAATGAACGCCTGTCGCTCGTCGCCACCAAGGACGGCTACGTGGACATGAACCCGGACAACACGCTCAGCCATACAAACGGCTGGGGCAACATCGCCGCCGGTGCGAAATACGCTTTCATCTATGATCCCGCCGCCGGCACAGCGGTGAGCGGCACGCTGACGGTCGAGTTCCCCACCGGCAACCACGACGTCTTCCAAGGCGCTGGCGACGGTTCGGCGAACCTGCTGGTTTCCGGTCTGAAAATGCTCGATAAGTGGGAATTCGCGGGCGGCACCGGAATCATCCTTCCGTTCTCCAACCAGCAATCGATCAGCGGCTGGATGAGCGGCCACGTCAGCTACGAGGTCTGCCCTTTGTTCATTCCTCTGGTGGAATTGAACTGGTTCCACGTCATTTCCGCAGGCGATGGCACCGACTCCGGAGTGGTGCCGAAGATCACCAAGTTCGAGGGCGGCGACTATTTCAACCTGGGTGCTGAAAACGCGGAAGACAACCGCGACCTCGTCACGGCGGCCGTTGGTTTCCGCTCTCGCCTCAGCCAGTCGGTGGACATGGGCCTCGCCTATGAACTTCCACTCACTGATAAGGAGAACAGCCTCATGGAAGAACGCGTGACGCTCGACCTCGTCTGGAAATTCTAAGTTTTCTCTGGGATTATTGGGTTGTTTTGCCCGGGGCAGTTCGCTGCTCCGGGCTCTTTTCGTAAGCGGAGCACGGGCTTTGCGGTTGGCATTTCGCTGATCCGGGGAAATACTCTGGCGAAATTATCGTATTACAATCGCTTTCAGACCAAGAAAATGATGCTTCGCACGACTCTCGCTTCCCTCGCCCTCACCACCACCCTTCCCGCGGCAACGCAGATTTTCCAAGCCTTTGAAGGCGATGGATTCGACGATTGGAAAGTCGAGGGAACGGCCTTCGGGCTGGCTCCCGTAGCGGAAAGGACGCAGGAGATGAAGGAGGCGTTCACGGCCTATTCGAACGACTACCTCGCCGCCTCCACCCACGGCGGGGATGCGGCGAAGGGCAGCCTGACCTCACCCGAGTTCACGATCGCGGAGCCCTACATCACCTTCCTCATCGCCGGTGGTGACTATGCGGGAAAAACGGCCGCGCAACTGATGATCGACGGCAAGGTAGTTAGAGAATCCACCGGCAAGCGCAGCCTGCGCTGCGAGACGGCGGTTTGGTCGGTAGCCGAGTTCAAGGGCAGGAAAGCGCAGATCCGTCTGATAGACGACGAGGCGGGTGAAAACGGCTTCATCGCGGTGGACCAGATCACGTTCACGGACTATCCGAACCAGAAATTTCCGCCAACCACCCGCGAGGGCAAGCCGCTGGTTCAAGGCCTGGCGCTGACCAAAGTGGTGGCCGGAGTGAACATCCCCGAGGGCAGCATTCTCAAGATCGAGGCGACCTACAAGGACCAGAAGATCACCTCGCCCACTGCGATCACTTTCGACGAGCAGGGCCGCGTCTATGTCGCGGAAACCCATCGTTTCCGCGCGGGCGTCGAGGACGACCGGGGAAATCTCTACTGGTATCTCGACGACCTGGCCTCGAAGACGACGAAGGACCGGAGCGCGATGTATGAAAAGTGGAAGGCCAAGATCACGCCTGAATACCTGACCGCGAAGTCCGAGGTCATCCGCCGCCTTGCGGATACGAATGGCGACGGAAAACTGGATGAGTCCAAGGTGTTTGCCGACGGTTTCAAGGACGCGCTCGATGGCACTGCGGCCGGGGTTTTCTACTACGAGGGCAGCCTTTATTTCGCCTGCATTCCGAAAATCTGGATGCTGCGGGACACGAACGGCGACGGGGTGGCCGACGAACGCAAGGTGGTCGAGGAAGGCTTCGGTGTGCGGGTCTCGCTTTCGGGCCATGATTTGAACGGCTTCACGCTCGGACCGGACGGCCGGATCTGGGGGACCGTCGGCGACCGCGGGCTGAGCATGGTGACGAAAGAGGGCGTGAAATACGATTTTCCGGACCAGGGCGCGGTATTCCGCTTCGAGCCTGATGGCACGGGCTTCGAGCTCTATCACACCGGCCTGCGCAATCCGAAGGAGATCGCCTTCGACGCGCTGGGCAACGCGTTTTCCGTCGATAACAACTCGGACCAAGGCGATGCCGCGCGCGTCGTTTACATCGTCGAGGGCGGCGATTCCGGATGGGAAATGGAGCATCAGGCGATGCATTCGTTCCACCGCCAGATCGGCCTCGACCAACGGCCGCCAAGCCGCTGGATGGACGAGCGGATGTGGGAGATGGAAAACCCCGTGCAGCCGTCCTACATGCTGCCGCCCAGCGCCTATCTGACGTCCGGCCCGTCCGGCCTGACCTACAATCCGGGAGTCGGATTTCAGGAAAAGGAGGACAACCATTTCCTCGTCTGCGACTACCGCGGCGGCGCGGCGAACTCGGGCATCTGGTCGTTTGAAATGAAGCCGAAGGGCGCGGGCATGGAGATGAGTGATTCCCGTCAATTCGCCTGGGGCATTGCGGCGACCGACGTGGAGTATTCGTGGGACGGGCGGATTTTCATCAGTGATTTCGTCACCGGTTGGGCATCCCATGAGGACGGCCGCCTGCTCTCGCTCGACGGGGGCGAGAAAGCCTGGCGCGCCGCCGATGCCGCGAGCACGGCGAAAATCATCCGCGAGGGATTCGAGCATCGGAGTGCCGGCGAACTCGCAAATCTGCTCAAACACCCGGACGCCCGTGTCCGCCTCCGCGCGCAGGTCGCTCTGACCCGCAAGCCGGACGCGCTGCAGCGCTTTTCCGACGCCACCGCCTCATCTAACACGATGGTCCGCATCCACAGCATCTGGGGCCTGGGCATTCTTTCGCGGCGTGGATCATCGCCGCTACCGGTGACGGGTTTCGGCGATGTGCCGACCGTCAAAATCCGCACGGAAGCCGAGAAAAAGCTCATTTCCCTGCTCCAGGACAAGGATGCCGAAATCCGCGCGCAGGTCCTCCGCACACTGGCCGATACGCAGTCCATCACGACCGTCCAAGTCGGTCCGCTGCTGGCGGATCCTTCGCCGCGGGTGCGGTTCTTCGCCGCCATCCTCGCCGGGAAGCGCAAGATGATCGGCTTCTACGGCCCGATCTGCGACATGCTCCGGGAAAACAATAACAGCGACGTCTATCTGCGCCATGCCGGGGCTTTCGCGTTACAACACATGGCTCCGGACTCGCGGACGATCAGCGCGCTTTCCCACGACGAATCCGCCGCCGTCCGCCTCGCCGCCGTCATCGCGCTGCGCCGTCTGAACAGCCCGGATCTAACTGCTTTCATCCGTGATGCGGATCCCAAGGTCGCGGACGAGGCCATCCGCGCGATTTGCGATCTGAATCTGGTCGGCCAGCGCCCGGCGGTCGCGATGCTGCTGGATGATCTCGGCAAACGCGAGTGGACGCCTTTCATGCTGCGCCGCCTGATCCACAACTCGTTCCGGATCGGCACGGCTGAGGACGCCACGCGTGTGCTCAAATTCGCAGCAAGCCCGCAGAATCCCGACCGCGAACGCCAGGAAGCGCTGCGTCTCATTTCCCTCTGGATCAATCCACCACCCGCCGACCAGCTCACCGGCCATTTCAGCCCGCTAGAAAAACGCGATCCGGAAATCATCCGTCCCGTCCTCACCGCCGCGCTGCCGGAACTCCTCCGCCAGGATGGATTTGTCCTGACCTCGGCGCTGGGATTGATCGGCCAGTATCATGTGGACATCGCGGGACTCGATGAAACCACGCTGCGCACCCTCACCCGCAACGCCGCACTGCCAGCCGCCGCGCGGGCTAACGCCCTCGGACTTTACGTCGATCGCAAACCGAAGGATCTCACTGCCGTGCTGGTCGAACTCGCCGCAGATGCTTCGGACGAGGTCGCGCTGACCGCTCTATCTAATCTCGCGAAGCTCTCGCCAGCCACCGCCATCGCTCCGCTGGAAACCGCCATCAGCTCCGGCAAGGTGGCCCGCGTGCAGCAAAGTTGGAAAATCCTCGCGACACTGCCGGGCGACAAAGTGGACGTCATTTTCGTAAAATCCCTCGATCAACTCCGGGAAAGCAACGGCGTCGCGCCGCACGCCATCGAGCTGATCGAAGGAGCCAAACAACGCAGCGGAACCTCGGTTGCCGCAGCTCTCGCCACCTTGGAAAAATCCCTCGCAGAGAGCAAGGATCCGCTGGCGAAATGGAACATCGCCCTCGAAGGCGGCGATTGGAAAAACGGCGAAGCCATTTTCACTTCCCACCCGGCCAGCGAGTGCATGCGTTGTCACCGCGCCGAGGAAGGCCACGCCGCCGGTGGCGAAACCGCGCCGAACCTCTACGGCGTCGCGAAACGCCACACGGACCGCCGCTATTTTCTCGAATCCATGGTCACGCCCAGCGCCGTGATCGCTCCCGGTTTCGGCACGGTGCTGATCAATTTCAAAAACGGCGCCACTCTCAGCGGCAACGTCATCGCCGAGACTCCGGACCACCTCGACCTCGACGCCATCGGCAAATCCCTCCGCATCAAGCGTAGTGACATCGAGTCCGTCACCCAGCCGGTCTCCCCGATGCCCCCGATGGCGGATCTGCTCAACCCCGGCGAGTTGCGCGATCTCGTCGCCTGGATCGCCACCCTCGCCAAGGACAACAACCGCCCGCAGACCGTCGCCACGCCCGAACCGCTCGACCCTAACACACTGGAGGTTCCTAAAGTTTCCGCTGCGGCCGCAGCCGTCGATCCCGCCGTCCTGAAAGCCGGCCAGCAACAATTCCTCATCTGCGGCGCCTGCCACGGCCAAGGCGGTGAAGGCACCGCCATCGCCCCGCCGCTCGCCGGCTCCGAGTGGGTCAATGGCCCCGCCGAAAACTTCATCCGCATCCAGCTCCGCGGCCTCCACGGACCGATCAAGGTGAAGGGCCAGGAATACAACATGCCCGCCGGCATGGCCGCCCTCGCCTATCAGACCGACGACCAGATCGCCGCCGTCCTCACCTACATCCGCACCTCCTTCGGGAACTCCGCCCCAGCCGTCGCCCCAGCCGAAGTCGCCGCCCTCCGCAGCGAAGTCGGAAAACCCCAGCTCAACGCCACCGACCTCAAAGCCCCCGTTCCCTCAGCACCGAAAGAAGAGCCGAAGCCATCTGAAAAATCAGGCACTGTCCCGCCAGCCACCTCGCAAACAACGCCACCATCCGCCAGCGACAAATACGCCCACCTCACCCCGGAATCCGGGTCAGGCAAGTGGGCCGCGATCATCGTGGGCATCATCGCTGCCATGTGCGTGATTCCGGTGATGAAGAGGAAGTAGGCAGGCTAGTGCATCGATCGGCTAGTTCTTGTGCAATGAATTTTGATATTCCTTCGTTAGCTCGATGATGCGGCGGAGTTTCTCGGGTCCTTTCGTCCAGACAAACGGGCCGCAAGACTTGTTGTAGCTTTTGACGAATGCATTGAGAAAGCTGGTGAGTTCCGCCGCCGAACGATGC